>JAKEHX010000399.1 GCA_022614795.1 Planctomycetaceae bacterium
GCAGGACCGGCCGACTGTCTCGCTAGGGGCTCCTACTGGGGAAACTTCCCCAGGCGTGAACCGCTGACACTTGGCAGTTGGTTCACGGGATGGTTTTGTCTCGGGTTGTCACGGCACCAGGGTTCGGCCAGCAGAAGGAGACATCTCATGATCCAGCTCAACTGTCCTCTGCTTTAGACCGCGCTCGCGGTCGTCCACTTGCCTGAATGCTGACCTTTGGTCACTCGGGCGATTCGTGTTCTCAGCCTCGTGATTTATCGGCCTCACGGCCGCGCAGCTCAGGCTGCGCGCCGGCACCGTTTATCTCAGGAATTCAACCCATGCGGCTACCTCTCTCGGCGTGGAAAAACACGCTTCGCAAACTCGGCTACCGGCTCGTCAAGCACAAAACGCCGCGGCCGTACGCCAAGACTCGCAATTCACAGCTCGAGATTCTCGAACGCCGCGAGGTGATGACGGCCGAGCTGGAAGTGACCGATGAAACGATGTCGGAATTGTACGACGGCGCCTCGTTCCAATTCGAGACGACCGAAGCCGGGAGTCCGCTGACGCAGACGCTGACGATTGAAAACTGGGGCACGACCCCGCTGACGATTGATCTGGAATCGTTCCAGGTGCCCAATGGTTTTTCGGTGACACAGCTTCCCGCGGCGAGTGTCGCGGCCGACGGTGGCCAGACGACGTTCACCGTGCGGCTTGATGCTACGACAGCTGGCAACTACGCAGGTCCGTTTTCCTTTGAAACCAATGATGCCGACGAAAGTCCGTTCAATCTTCAGCTTAGCGGGACCGTCGAGATCGCCGCCGATCCAGAAATTGAGGTCTGGAGCGGGCTGACGACGGAGGTGGCCGACGGCTCCGGAACGGTCAGCTTCGGCAGCGCGCCCCTGGGTGCGCCGGCTCGCAAGACCTTCACCATCAAGAACACCGGCCTGGACGAGCTCACTCTCGATTTCGACATGGTCAGCCCGCCCCTGGGCTACAACCTCACCGAGCTGCCGGCAAGTGTCGTTCCGCCAGGCGCACAAACGACCTTTTCGATTCAGCTCGACGGCGACGGAATGGGAGGCGTGTTTAGTGGTGAGTTGTCGTTTTCCACGAACGATCCCAATGAGGCCACATTTGATTTCAACCTCACGGGTCGGATCATCGCGCCGCAGGAAGAAGAACAGGGACTCGCCACCGTCGCCCTGGGTCGGTTGGCCAACGAGGAGCAACAGATTGTCATACCAGCGGCCGCGGGTGGAACTTGGCGCCTTGGCCTGGGATCCGCATACACGATCGGATTGGCACCCGATGCCCAGCGCTGGGACGTTCAAGCGGCCCTGGAGAATCTCTCCGCAGTGGGCATTGGCAAAGTCACGGTTGCTGGCGCGGGGACGAAGGAGTCGCCGTTTTCGGTGCAGTTTGGCGGCGCACTATCAGGCGTCAATCTGGCGATGCTATCCGTCGATCTGGCCTCGCTGACGAACATCGCGCCTCCCACGGCCGTTGTCACGACGATCACCCAAGGCGTGGATGGGGCCAATGAACGGATGGAAGTTGTCATCGAATCGGCCGATTCGACGACGGCGCTCGACGACTCTAGCGGCAGCTTGCGCTTCTTCTGGGGATCGTGGAGTCCCCCACCCGGCTCCACCGAAGCCGATCCGCGGCGCAGCCCGCTCGTCGCTTGGAATGCCTCGACGGGCGCTATTCGTACCGCCATTGAAGCGATTCCCAACCTGGCAGCCGCTGGGGGCGAGGTGATTGTCACCGAAGTCGAATCCACCGCCAGCCTCCACCGCCTGCTCGTCGAATTCCGCGGCAATCTCGCCAGCACGAACGTCAGCAACTTACTCGCCGTCAGCGACACTACCGACCCGGTCGAGGATGACCAGGGCAATTCCGCACGCGTGGCCGCCCACACCATGCAAGAGGGCGAGCAGGGCACCGCGAGCGAGGTGCAAAGCATCGCGCTGTTGCACGCTCAGGGAGGCCAATTCCGCTTGCGAATGGATGGTGTTGACAGCGACTGGATTGCCTCCAGCGCCGACAGCTCAGTTGTCGAGCAGGCACTCGCCGCCCTGGCGACAGTGGGAATCGGAAATTGCCGCGTTACCGGCAACGCGGGCGGGCCGTGGCGTCTGGAGTTTCAGGGAAGGCTCGCAGGCCGCTCGCTGCCGCCCGTGGAAGTCGATGTCAGCCAGCTCACCGGCGGCGCGGCCAGCGTCACCACTGTCACTGACGGCGGGTCGGCCATCGATGCGTCGCGAAGCGCCATCGAAGGGGGACGCAGCGGGTACGCGCGCGTTTATCGCTCCGGATCGACGACCGAAGAGCTGATTGTCGGCTACACGGTCGCTGCGCAATCGACCGCAATATCCGGCGCCGATTTCCAGCCTCTCTCCGGCTCCGTAATCATCCCGGCCGGAGCGACCAGCGCCGATATCATCATCCGGGCGATCGACGACGCAGACGTCGAGCCCCTGGAGCACGTCCAGATCACGCTCAGCCCGCCCGAGCCAATCCCTGAATCCGAACCCAACTACGCGCTGGGATCGTCCATCAGCACCAGCGTTGCCATCGAGAGCAACGACTTTTCCGGCCCGCGACCCACGATTTCGATTGCCGCCCACCAGAGCGCGAGCGAGGGCGGCTCGCAGGGAATTGCTCGGGTTAGCCTCTCGGAAGCGCCGGCCACGGCCCTCGTCGTCACGTACCAGGTTGCCGCGTCCAGCACCGCCGCCGCCAACGACTACCTGCCGCTCAGTGGCACGGTGACGATCGCGGCGAATCAAACGACCGCCGACATTCTCATTACGGCCATCGACGATTTGCGCAGCGAAGGGACCGAACAGCTTCATATTACCCTGACGGGCGCGGACCAGCTGATCTATGTCCTGTCAGCGACTCCGACGGCCCAGATTGACATTCTGGACAACGAACCGGCCATCGATCCCAACCACCCCATAGTCACGATTGCGTCCCAAATCGGCACGACCGAAGGGGGCACGGCTGGCCGCTTCCGACTTTCACGCACCGGCAACATCACTCAGCCGCTGACGATCGACTACGCGATTAACTGGATCGCCGGCCACGCGGTGATCGGCGCTGATTTTGATTACACACCCGGCACGTCGCCCGCTAGTCCGGCTGCTGGAAGTGTGACGTTCCCTGCCGACCTAGCGACCGTGGACATCACGATCACGGCCATCGACGACACGGAAGTCGAGAACAACGAGGCCGTTTACCTGTGGCTTCTGGAGAGTACCGCTGACGCCTACTCACTGGGCAGCCGCAAGACGGCCAGCGTTCTGATTGCAGACAACGACGGCATTGCGCCTGTGCCCCAGGTGACTGCGTTCGCATTGCAGACCGACACGGGGGCGTCGGCGACTGATCGCATCACGTTCGACCCGACGGTCGTGGGGACAGTCGCTGGGACCTTCACGAGTGACGTGACGAAGGTGCAGGTCGACCATGATGGCGATTTCACTTTTGAGGGCGAGGTCGTGGTAACTTCGGCCAGCCCGACGTTCACCTATGATCCGCGCACCAGTGACACAGAGTTCGACGACGAATTCGGCGACAAAACGCTGAACTATCGCGTCGTAACCTACGATACCGGCGGCCTGCTGACGCGCGCGGGCGCATGGAAGTCGTTCTCGCTGGAGTTGGTCGAGAATCCGGCGACGGGCGCTCCCCGTCTGGTCGATGTCCGGCTCGAACGCGACACCGGTGTTGATCCCGACGACCTGATCACATCCGATCCGACTCTGGTCGGCCTGGCTCACGGCGACTTCCAGGGCGGATCGGTGCGAATCGAGTTCGATCACTTTGCCAATGGCTCCATCAACGGTTCGCTGAATGTTTCGACGAGTGGAGGCAAATTCCGTTACGATCCAAAAGAAACCGACGCCGCGCTCATCAGCTTCGAGGGGCCGTTTGCGATTCGTTATCGCCTCGTCTTCATCGACGCCCAGCAAGTGGAAACGGCCGGCAACTGGATGGAACTGCACCTGACGCTGGAATCGCCGCCAGATTCCAATCTGACTGTCAGCGGTCTGGCCGTGGACATGCAGGCCGACGCCGAACTCTCGGCCGGTGAACCGATGCTGGTGGGATACGTTTCCGATCCAAGCGCTGGCTCATCGAACGCGAGTGGTACTGAGGGCCCGTCTTTGGACACGGGCAATCAAGGCGCGTTGTCCAGATCAGCCTATGCCCAAGTCGAGATCGACCTGGATAACGATGGAGAAGTGGACGCCCAGGTAGCGGCCGGTGAGGACGGGCGGTTTGCCTATTCGCTGCTCGGCCTCGGCTATGGCACGTTCACCGTTCGCGTTCGGGCGGTCGAGTGGAGCACGGAACATGCGACGACGCTGCGCGGGCCGTGGGCAACGCGGGAATTCACCTTGAGCCCGCATCCGGCCCCCGCGATCGCTTCGCTGGAATTGTTCGAAGAAGGTTCGGGAAGCTCGGAAACTGCCGTTGCCATGATCGTCGGGCAAGTCGAGATCACTGATGAGGACCCGGCCGGCCTGATCGTCGAGTTCGATCACGATAACAATGATACCGTGGACGGCCGAGTTCTTGCGGCTGCCGACGGCAGCTTCCGGTATTCCCCTCGGAATCTGACGGCCGGGAGCGTTGCGCTGCGCGCCCGGACCACGCGATGGGATTCCGTGCTGGATGGGGCTGTCGCTGGCCAGTGGTTCGACCTGTCGTTCACCCTGACCGAAACCGCGGCGCCAGCCGTCGAGTCCCTGGTCCTCTATCTTGACACCGGCGACGAGAACGACGGCGAAACATATGTCAGCACCCTCGTCGGGCAGTTGGCCGGTTCAGGGGATCGCGCGGGGATCCGGATCGAATTTGACCACGGCGGCAACGGGTCGATCGAAGGAACGGTCTTCAGCCAGGAGGATGGATCGTTCTTATACGAGCCATGGGGCCTGAGCCCTGCTGCGTACACGATCAAGGCCCACTCGGTGATCTGGGACGAAAACCTGGAGGAGTTTGTCTCTAGCGGCTGGACCACCGTGGAATTCGTGTTGGTGGCCGCGCCCAACTCGCCCGTCACCGTGGCAGAACTCGTACTCCGCACGCGTACCGGCGGCACCGAAGCAAGTCCGATTACGACCGACCCAACTCTCATCGGCCATCTCGCGAACGATGGTCCCGCGGCTTACCTAGCGGTGGAGTTTGACCACGACGGCGACGGCGACGTGGATGGGACCACGACGACCAGCGCTGCCGGTGAGTTCCTCTATCTTCCCAGCGGTCTGGCGACGGGAAACCGGACCATTTCCGCCCGCGCCATTGAGTGGAACGATGCGGCGCAAAACTGGCTGACGGGTCCGTGGAAGCCGCTCGCTTTTGAGCTGATCGCCCAGACCAACGTCGCTCCGGTCGTTCAAGAGCTGGTGCTGCTCAGCGATTCCGGCCCCTCCGCGACCGACGGTCAAACAGCCAACGCCACGCTCGTGGGGCGAGTTTCCGACGACCGATCGGCCGCCCACCTGACGATTGAGTTCGACCATGATAACGACGGCGACATCGATGGCGTCGCGGTCAGCGATGCGGACGGCTACTTCCGCTACGGCCCGGAGGCGCTGAGTTTGGGCCCCGTGCCCATGCGGGCCCGCGCCGTGGAGTGGAACGCGCTGACCGATGCTAATCAGCGCGGGGGATGGACGACGCTCAACTTTGTCTATCAGGTGCAGACCGACGCGCCGGCCGTCTTGTTCGAACTTCAGTTAGGGGACCCGCTGCCTGACGCCGATCCGACACGCCACTCGCTGCGCGGCCGCGTGACGAATGAAGGCGCCCTGGCGGGGGTGGCGGTCGAATTCGACTTCAACAGCGACGGGACGGTGGACCAGTCCGCCACCACCGACGACGGCGGACGCTTCTCGCTTCAGCCACAAGGCCTGGCGACGGGCAACATCTCCTTCCAGGTCCGGACGCGAGAGACCGATCCAGTTACCCACGAGATGCAAGTTTCTTCGTGGTCACCTCGCACCTTCAACTATGCGGCGATCGTGCAGGAATCGGCGCAAGTCACCGACCTCGTGCTCGCCAACGATACCGGGCCCGACGACGAGGACGGCCAGACCACGGATCCGAGCGTGCAAGGCGTGCTGAACCATCTCGGCAGTGGATCGTTCGTCATCGTCCAGTTCGACCACGATGGCAACGAAATCCCCGAGGGCCAGGTGGTCGTCGGCAACGATCTAGCTTTCAGTTACAAACCCACGGGGCTCGCCAAGGGCGATCGTACGATCCGCGCCCGCACCAAAGACTACGACCACAACGGCACGGTAATCCTCGGCCAATGGCGCGTGCTCGAGTTCCACCTCGAAGAAATTGTCGATCAGCCGCTCGTGGTGGCCCAGTTCGTGTTGGCGACGGACACGGGAGCGTCCAGCACCGATCACAGCACGAGTGAAGTGTCGCTCTCGGGATCGGTCACTGGGGCCATCCAGAGCGAATCGACCGCCCTGGAGATCGACGCGGACGGCGACGGGGAATCGGATTCGACCGAATGGATCGATTCCGAAGGCTCGTTTTCGTTCAGCCTGAGCGAGCTGCCGACGGGCCTCAACACGATCTATATCCGCGCCGCCGGCTCGGCCGACGGCGAAACCCGCTACAGCGAATGGACCGCGCTCAGCTTCGTCTACTCTACACAGCCGGATGGTGCGGCTGCCCAGGATCTGGTGCCGGTTGCGGCGGCGCTAAACGCCAGCGCCGCGGCCTCGCAATCGGGCTATCGCGCCGCGGTTCAGGCCGCCCAGAACACGCACGAACAATCGAATCGGCAGGCCAGCGAGGACTATGACGCCGATGTTGCCAGCGCCATCGCAACGCGCAATTCGGAGGTCAACGAGGCGACCGAGGGCTATGAAGACGCGATCGCCGCCGCTGACGCGTTGTATGTAGCCGCGCTCGACGCTGCCGCCTTGGCCTTGGCATCCGATTTGGCGCAGTTCTCGGGCGATACGACGAGCTTTGAATTCCAACCGTTCGCCTGGCCGGACGCGCCGGCCGACAATCGCCTGCAATTGCCCGACGACGCGAGCCAGCCTCGCCCGCCGGCCCAGGCCCCGCAATACACCGGACCACAATTCAACTGGCAAGCCTTTCCCGGCTATCAACAGGCCAAGGCCCTCTTCGAGCAGGCGTACGCGCAGTTTACCCACGGGGCCAATTCCGCTTTTGACACAGAGAAACGCGAGGCCCAGCGCGAGTACGACGACAAGGTCCTGGTTGCGGCCCAGCAGTATCGCCAAGACATTGCCGCAGCCGAGGAGGAATACCGGCTGGCTTTACAAAACAACAGCGGATCGCCTGTTGACCTGAACGCCGAGAACCAAAGTCATCGCGAGCGGATTCAGGAGGCTTGGGATAATTACAAGGAGAAGGTCGATGAGCTACGCCAAACCTATCGCGATGCGCGCAAGGGCGCGCAGGAAACGATCAACGGCAAGGTTCAGTCTGCCAATCAAACGTACCAGAACACCGTCAACCAGGCTTATCAGAGCTACATGGCGGTCGTCCACGCTCCCAATGTGCCCCCCTCGTCAATTCGTTCGGCGTATCTCACCTATCGAAGAGCTGTGTTTAACGCCTCGATCACGCGCGATCGCGCGGTCGCCGGAGCCCGCCGCGAGTTTGACACGACGGTGAACGACGCCACGAAGGCCCAGCAAAAAGGGCTGGCTTCGGAGTGGGATACCTATCAGCGCGCCGTCAGCGGCTCGACGAAAACGCTCGACGACAAAGTCGCCGAGCATAACCACTGGCGCGAAACGCGAAAGATCGCCGCCAGGCAAACGCTCGAAGGCAAAAAGATCGATGCCGAGCTGAAGCGCCTCAAGGCCGTGGCCGACGCCGAGTTAGTCCGGGCCAACCGGGTGGCCGTCGCCCAAAAGAATCTTACCATCGCGCTCGCCGACGCCACCGTTTCTCGATGGCAGACCGAAGCGACGGCGCGCCATGGGGCCTTTGCCGCCTGGCACCAGGCCGCTGGGTCGCCCTGGTCCGCCTATCAATTGGCGCTCGCCTTTAACGAAATGGCCTACGTCAACTTGCGCGCCGCAGCTTATAGGGTGCAATCGACGGCCGTCGCCAATGCCACGCTCGGCGAGACCCAGGCTGTCAACCTGGCGACCAAAAACCGTTCGCACGCTAGGGCCGACGCCGATGCCGTGCGGGCGCACGAAAAGCTGAGCGCTCGCGTTGGATTTTGGACGGGCATCGCCGGCGCCCACAAAACACGGGCAAATTCCGAGGCCGGGGCCCGCAAGGACTACCGCGACAATCTGGCCGGCGAGTACAAGGTCCACGCTCACGTTACCGCCGATATCGCGGCAACCTACGCGGACGAGCGTTCGGTGGCTTACTTTGACTACGACATTAAACAGCTCGATGCGCGGCAATTCATCGTCAGCGACGATGAGGACGACCCGGCATATTGGGGCTATGAATTCATCTCGGAGTCCGCCTCGGTCAATAATTCGGCCGATCTGCAGTGGGCGATGGAAAACGCCGAGTGGAAATACCGCGTCGACACGCTGGAAGAGAATGCCGAGCACGACAAGCAATTGCTGGACTTTGCCGAAGAGTTCCGCGACGACATGCGCAGCGCTCGCTTGGTCGAGGCCGGCACGATCGGCGAATTGCACATCGGCTTCCAGAAAAACGCCGCTCGCGCGGACAAGAAGCACGCCGTGCAAACGGTCAAAGACCAGGGCATCGAGCGCGGCTCCGTGGCCCTGGCTCACGTCACATTTGTGACCATCCAGGCCTTCGCCGATGAAGCCTTTGCCGAAGAGCAGGCCCGCATTCTGAAGATCCAGCGAACCGACGATGCCACCGCGGAACGCACTTTCCACAATCTGGCCGCCGGTGCCTTTGTCATCCTGATCAGCCAGTGGAACAACGTCGTCGCCACGCGCTGGTCCCAGTACCAGCTCAACCTGGCGCTGGCCGAGCAGATTCGGGCCAATGCCGCGGGCCTGGCGAAATTCAATTACGTCGATGCCGTGACGGGGCAAGACAAGGCCCAGACGATCGCCGTCGCCGCCGCCGAGCGGGGCCTGGCCATCACCCAGGCCGAGGCTTCCAAGGAGCGTACCGACGATCTGGTGCTGGCCGAAGACCATTTTGCCGTCCAGGTCGGCGCAGCCAGGCTGGCCTATGCCGAGGCACTGGCTACGATCCGCGGCAACGCCGCCGCGGATAGGACCGAGGACTACGGCAATCTGGAAGCCGCCCGCTCCGATTTTGAAACGCAGGAAGCCAAGGAATCGATCGATATTGAAACCGCATTCCAAGTCGCCGAGGCCGGCTCGTCGCTCACCTACGCGATGACGGCGATCGAAGCTTGGGTGACTTATGTCCTGGCCGAAGACCAAGAGGCCGCCCAGCCGCAGTATGAGGCGGATATGGAGGAGGCGGCGGAAACCTACAACGAAGAGATGAAGGAGGCCTGGGACACACTGCGCAACGCCCGCGCAGAGAACATCGGCCAGCGAGTCGCGTTCGAGATCAACGCCGCCCGGTCTTATCGCCAGTTGTATTACGGACCTTATGGAACCGAGGAGTGGTTCGTCGGCGAGCGCGCTGCAATCGAGCTCGCCCTGGCTGCCGCGATCCGGTTCGAAACCATCGTCCTGGCCACCGCCGTTGGCAATGCGGACATCGAATACAGCTCGACCGTGGCCGCTGCCGCTGCCTTCTATGACAACCTGGTGACCATCGCCGAGTTGGCCCATCGCTATAACGTCAAGGTCGCCGAGGTGGCACAGACGCGGGCTCTGGACATCGCCAATTCGGCCAAGCGCGAAAACACGGTCGCCTCGCGCGGCATCTACGAAGCGGGCCTCTACTACGATCATGGCGTGAAGCTCGCCAACGTCTCGGCCAGCGAGCAGACCCCGCTGGCCGCCTATCAAGCTGCCGTGGCCGCGGCCGATGCCGTCCATGCCGAAAGCCTGCGGATCGCCCGCGACGCGTATCAGGACTCCCTGTCCTACGCGTCGGCCGACTACACCTTCGACGTGACCGCCGCCGAGCTGAATCTCACGGGCCTCACCAACGGCGCCGAAAGCATCTATCGCCTGGCCGTCCGCGGCGCCCAGCAAACCCTCTCCAACTCCACGGCCGCTGCCGACGCCAACTTGTACCTGGCCAATGTCACGGCCGACGCCATCCATGCCGAGGATCAGGTCGAGGTCAAGGTGGAATACGACACCGCCCGGCTGGCTGCCCATGCCGCCCTGCAGACAGCGCTCGACACCGCCAGCAGCGACTACGCCGGCCGTATCGCCGCAGCCGAAAAACAGCTCTATCTCGACTCGACCGATGACTGGCAGCCCTATGAGAAAAGCACCGACTACAGCGGCTACGGCGGGTATTGGGGAGGCTACTGGGGCGGATACTGGGGCGGCTGGTGGGGCGGGTGGGGCTGGGGAAACAGCGGCTACGTCTTCGGCTCCTGGTACGGTGATTACGGCTACGACGGCTATGGTTGGGGCGGCTATGGACTCGGCTGGGGCAGCTACTTTGGCTTTGGTTGGGGCGGCCTCGGCTGGTCCAGCTACTACGGCCTCGGTTGGGGCGGCTACTACTGGGGCTACTACGGCTGGGGCGGCAGCGCCACGCAGGAAGAGATCGACGCTTACAACCAAAAGATCTCCGAGGCGGGGGAGACCTACAAGACTGACCTCGACGGACCGCTTCTGACTTTCGTCACGGCGATCGGCAACGCCCAGATCACCCGCGCCGAGCACCTGGGCGACGCCAACATCGCCCTGGCCACCGCCCGGGGGAATGCCGCCAGCGGCTACCGCACTTCCATCCGCAATGCGGAAGATCTCGCGACCGCCATCGAAACGGGCGCCGAAACCACGCGCCACACTGCTGTGCTCGGCTACCACGTCGCCTACGCCACCACGGTCGCCGCCGAGAAGCAGGCCCAGGTGTCCGCCAACGAAAACGCCAACGTCAGTCTCACGGACCTGGAGCAGACCGCCGCCGTCATCGCCGCCACCAGCCGGGCCACGCACGAAGCGACCTATCACTATGCGCTGGCTCAGTCCGATGCGCAGCGGCTGGAAAGCCTGGCGGGCGAGACGGTCCATTTGGAAACGATCACGGTCACGGGACCAATTGTGGCGGGCGAGAAGTGGCGGGTGACGATCAACACGCAGATGATCGAGTACACCGCTCAAGCTACTACGGTCGCCGACGTCGTCAACGGTCTGCTCGCCCTGTTGACCGCCGCCGGCGCCCCGGCCGAACTCGCCGCGTTCACCTGGACAGCGGACGCGGGTGCCGGAATCATTACGGCCACGGCTCAGGTCGCCGGAATCTCACACGTCATCGATACCAGTACGGACTCTGTCGCCGGGAGAATCTCGGATGTTGCCCTCGGCCTGGTCCAGGCCCAGTTTGAATCGCACCGCGGCGACGTCTATGCCGATTGGCTCAACTCGCTGGCCGACGACTTCGTCGCCCGCGAGACGGCCAAGGCCATGGCCGACGGCTGGCGGGCCTATAACCTGGCGGTCGCCTGGCGGACGCGGACCAATGCCCGCGAAGTGGCCAACTACAACTTCGCCGTCAACACGGCCCTGCTCAATGCCAACCGGGCCTTGGACGAGGCGGCGGTGCGGACCTACTATGCCGGGCTGAACCGGGGCTACGAGAATACCCGCAACCTGGCCAACCAGACGACCCTGGCCAGCCTGGAGATCGGTCTGGCAGTAGGGGAGAAAAACTACGCCATGAACGTGGCCGCGGCCGAGAAGCAGTACCAGATCGAAACGGTCCAGAAGAACAGCGCCGCCTCCAGCCACCGCACCGAGAACCTGGCCAACGCAACGCTCATCCACACCACCCAC
>JAKEHX010000400.1 GCA_022614795.1 Planctomycetaceae bacterium
CCCTTTACCTGGCCTGCCCGCGTGCCGAGCGGGTAGCCGTTGAGCTCGACCGCCACATCCAGAACCTGACATTGGGCATCGAGCAGCTTCTCGGCCGGTAGGCGGCGGACAATTGCCCGGGCAAAATTGGCCTCGTTCGCGGCATTCGTCTCGTTGGGCTCCGAGGAAAGCTGATACGTGCGGCTGTTCATGATTGTCCGCACCAAGTGCCTTAGATCGAAGCCGCTGGCGGTCAGGTCGCGCGTCAACGCTTCGAGCAAGGGCGGATTGCTCGGCGGATTGGTGATGCGGAAGTCATCGATCGGCTCGACCAGGCCGCGGCCGAGGAGGTGATACCAGAGAAAATTGGCCTGCGATTTGGCGAACAGCTCGTTTTCAGGCGACGCCAGCCAATCGGCCAGCGGCAGCAGGCGGTCGTCTTCAGGTTCCATGGCCGGCGTGTCGGCCCCCAAGAATTTCGGCGGAGCCGGCTGCTTGAGACGCGGGTTCTGGATCTCTCCGGCGTCGCGGATCAGCACGACCTGCTCGCCGTCGAATTCGTGCTTGTCGAATTTGTCCTTGCGATCGTTTTTCTTGATCTCGTAGTCGACCCGGCCGAACAGGGCGGCCCAACTGTAGTAGTCGTCCTGCGTCCAGCGATCGTAGGGATGGTTGTGGCAGCGGGCACACTGGAGCCGCACGCCGAGAAACAGGCGAGCCGCCGTTTCGCCGCGGGTCAGCGGGTCGCGGTTGGCCCGGTAGAAATTGGCGGGCGGATTCTCGTACGTGCTGCCGCGGGCCGCGACCAGCTCGCGGACAAACTGATTGAGTGGCTTGCCAGCGCCGATCGACTCTCGAATCCAAGTGTAGAAAACATCCACTCCCTTGGCGTCGAGCACTTTCTCTTCGTTCCGCAAGAGATCGGACCATTTCAGGGCCCAGTGCTCGGCGAATTCCGGCCGCGCCACCAGATCGTCGATCAGCCGCGTCCGCTTCTCCGGCGACGCATCGCCGATGAAGCGGCGGGCCTCATCGGCCGTGGGCAAGAGGCCGATCGCGTCGAGATAGGCCCGGCGAACGAACGTGGCGTCATCCGCGAGAGCCGACGGATTCATTTGCAGCGTGCGAAGCTTGGCATGAACCAGCTCGTCGATATAGTTCGCAGCCGGCGGATTGCTCCACGCAAATCCCGGCCGTGCCGGCAGGAAGGCGATTCGCACGGCGACCTGCTGACTCAAAAAGCGGACAATCACTGTCGTCTCGCCCAGTTCGTCGCGGTGCACCAGGCCGCCAGAATCGACCGTCGCCAGCCGATTCGTCAGCTCATAGCAAGCCAGCGCCGCGACGTTGCGCTGCGAGCCGTCAGAGAAATGTGCGATCGATTCGAGCTGGACCTGCTCGACCGGCTCGACGAGCACCGCCTCGCCCGGCGTCACAACCAGCCGCACAATTTGCGGCGCGTTCGAATCGGGCCCAGGCGTCCCGGCGGTGATCCAGTCGTGGAGGATGCGGTATTCCTGCGAATCGCGATGAAACCGCACTCCTCCCTGGTGAACGACCTGCCCCGTTGGCTTCTGAAGGATCAAGCTGGCCTCGGGATCGAGCAGGTTTACCCGCCGCTGATCGACTTGCCGGACCAGGGCGGCATAATCGGCGGCCGGGTCCTCGCCCCGCAGCGACAGCTTGAAGCCCCCTTTGCCATTGGTATTGGCGTGACAGGCCCCCAGATTACAGCCCGCTTTGGAAAGGACCGCCATCACGTCGGTCTGAAAGGCGACCGGCTCGCCCGCAAATGCCGCTTGCGGCGCGAGAGAAGCGACGACGAAAGCTATCGCCAAGGCCGGTCGGATCGGGGGCAATAGTCGGCGGCTGGCCATGGCGGGAAGGTAATGGCGGGGCGGACAAACATCCACGAGTATCGATTAGTGGACGCCGATTTGCAACGCTTTCGGCCGCCTACTTGCCCTCCCTGTGATCCGGGCAATAGTGTTGCGGTTATCGATTCCAGCGAGCTTGCCTCCACACCACGAGAATCATCATGCGCGTGCTGGTCACCGGGGCGACGGGCTTTGTCGGCAAGCGGCTGCTGGACAGGCTGGACCGGCCAGTTGTCTTGAGCCGCGATCCCGTACGGGCCGAGAAGTCGCTGGCCCGGTTCCAGATCAAGGCATTCGGCTGGGACCCCGAAAAACCGCCCCCTGCGGAGGCATTTGATGGAATTGACACGGTCATCCACCTAGCTGGAGACCCAGTCGCGGAAGGCCGCTGGACCGAGTCGAAAAAGGAGCGAATTCGCGAAAGCCGCGTCGCCGGCACACGCAATCTTGTGGCGACATTGCGAGCGATCGGCAGAGGGCCAAAGGTCCTGGTAAGTGCCTCGGCGGTCGGCATCTATGGTGATCGGGGCGACCAGCAGCTCGATGAGAGCAGCCCGCCCGCCAGCGACTTTCTGGCTGAGGTCTGCCAAAGCTGGGAGCACGAAGCCTTAGAAGCATCCGCCCTGGGAATTCGCGTCACGACGGTCCGGGTCGGCATCGTGCTCGGCGAGAAAGGCGGGGCTCTTGGCAAGATGTTGACGCCGTTTTACCTGGGTCTAGGCAGCCCGCTGGGCAGCGGCAACCAGTACATGCCTTGGGTCCACATTGACGATCTGGTGGGAATCTTCCTGCATGCCGCCAGGTATGGGCATGTCAAAGGCCCGCTCAACGGCGTGGCCCCAAATCCCGTGACCAATTGCGAATTCACCAAGACGCTGGGCAAAGTCATCGGCCGGTGGACCTTCATGCCCTCCGTGCCACCGCTGGTCCTAAAAACAATGCTGGGAGAGTTCGCCAACGTCCTCCTGGCTTCCCAGCGGGTCTATCCGGTGGCGACAAAACAAGCCGGCTACGTCTATCAATACCCCGAGCTGGAGCCGGCCCTGCGGCAGATTCTGCATCGATAGACAATCTTAATCTTAATCTTACTCTTAATCTTAATCCTCTTCCTGATCTTCATCGTCCTCCTGCTCCGTCTCCTCGACGGAGGATTAAGAGTAAGATTAAGAGTAAGAGTAAGAGTATGATTAGGATAGTTGGCAAGTGCCCCACACCTATCATCTTGAGCGCCGCCAGTTCATTCCTCGTCCCCTGGCCGAGGTCTTTGCGTTCTTTGCCGACGCTGGCAACCTGGAAACGATCACGCCGCCCTCTTTGAATTTCCGCATTCTGACGCCGCGGCCCATCGTTCTACGCTCGGGCGCGCTAATCGACTACCGGCTGACGCTGCTGGGCGTTCCGTTTCGGTGGCGGACGCGAATCGAGTCGTTTGACCCGCCGCATCGTTTCACTGACGTGCAGGTGCGTGGACCCTATCGGCTATGGCATCACACGCACGAGTTTACGGAGCAGGGCGGCGGCACTCTGATGGTCGATCGCGTTGATTACCAGCTCCGATTCGGCCCGCTAGGCTGGTTGGCGAATCGCCTATTCGTCGAGCGGCAGCTCCGGCACATCTTTGACTGCCGCTATCAGGTGATTGACCGGCTCATGCCAGCGGCAGCCTGCAAAATTGCATCGCAGGCTGACAAATTGTCGCCATCTGTGACCTAAACTTCCCGAGGCAATCTCCGTTAGTCGCGGCGAACGTGCGGATTGTGCCGGTCCTATCGGGAGCCAGTGGACAGGCTCCGAGGTCGCCATGAACAAGATCACGCTGGGCACGCTGATTACCTACAACCCTTGGGCGGTTCGAGCTGAAACTGCGCTCGACGAGGTTGCCGCCCAGTTTGAGACGTTGGGAGTCCGGCACGTCCCTGTGGTGAACGACGATCACCGGCTCGTGGGAATTGTGGCCGAAGCCGACCTGCTCAGGGTCCGTCAGCAGCAGCGGGTGGTCGCCGTCGGCGCCGGCGGGCCGGAAGAGGTCGAAAAGCTGCCCGAATTGGTCGCCGATGTGATGAGCCGCCGGCTCGTCGTTGCCGGCCCTAACGATTCGCCGCGGCACGTGCTGCAAGTGCTGCTGGCCCATCGAATTCGCGCGCTACCGGTTGTCCACGACGGTTGTCTGATCGGAATGATTTGCAGCCGCGACTTTCTGCGGGAATTCTCGTACGGCGAGCTCCCTGGCTCGCGCGATCCCATCTCCAAGAGCCTGCAAGCTCCGCCCGAACCGCTGGAGCCGGATACATTGATCGACGAGGCCTATCTGACCATGCAGCAGATGGGCGCGAGCTGCCTCGCAGTCGCCCAAGGGGGTTGCCCGCTGGGCGTCGTTTCGCTGCGCGACATCGTGCGGGCCCGCTGTCTGGCGATGGAAGTGGCCGGCGAAGAGCTGCTGCCTACGCAATTGCCCCCGGTCGTCCGCATCATGCAACGGGCGACGCCGGTCCGCCCCGGACAACGGCTGTTCGAAGCGGCCCTGGTCATGATCGAGGAAAACCTGCCCGCAGCAATTGTCATCAACCAGGCCAATCGCCTGATGGGAATGATCACCGAGGACGACATCCTCCGCGTGATGCTCGACGCGGCATGATATAGTCGGTCTTTCGCCATGCCATCGAAAGACCGCACGTGGGCGGCACTCGCCGCCAAAGTCACTTCCTGCGAGGCCTGCCCGCGGCTGCGCCAATACTGCCGGCAGATCGGCCAAGAGAAAAGGCGGGCATTTGCCGACTGGCAATACTGGACCAGCCCGGTGCCCAATTTCGGGCAGCCGCCTGCCCGGCTCCTGATCGTTGGGCTGGCCCCGGCCGCGCACGGCGCAAACCGGACGGGCCGCATGTTCACTGGCGACCGGAGCGGCGAGTGGCTCTATCGAGCGCTCTTCAAAGCGGGATTCGCCAACCAGCCGCAATCGACCAGCCGCGATGACGGCCTCGCGCTGGCCGATTGCGTGATTACAGCCGTTTGTCACTGCGCCCCGCCCGACAACAAGCCGACGATCGAGGAAGTCGCCAACTGCCGGCATTGGCTAGCCGAGACGCTCGACCTGGTCCAGCCGCGGGTGTTTCTCGCCTTGGGACAAATCGCTTGGAAGGCCGTCCTGGCGGAGGCCCGTCGCCGAACCTGGCAAAGCGGCAAGCTGCCGGCGTTTGCCCACGGCTCCGTCGCACCGCTTGCCGGCAGCCGCTGGCTCGTCGGCTCGTACCATCCCAGCCAGCAAAATACGTTCACGGGCAAGTTGACCGAGCCGATGTTGGACGCGGTGTTCGCTCGGGTGCGGGAGCTGATCGATGCCGAGCGGCCCTTAGCAGGCGAGCGGAAGGCGTAAGCCTCCCGATGGCCTCAAGGTGCTAAGGCCGCCGGCCATGGCATTCGGACACCATCGGGGTGCTCACGCACTCCGCTCGCCAATCGGCCCAATCCCCACCGGCTGCCGCTGCTTATCCACAGCTACATACACCACCTCGGCCTCGGTCAGCCGAATGGTCTGGCCCTGCCGATTGGTCTCCACCGCTACGTGCACGGTGATCGACGTCCGCCCCATCCGCATCACCCGCGTCCAGAAGCTGACCACATCGCCAACAAACACCGGCTGGTGGAACTCGACGCCGTTCATGGCCACCGTGACCAGCGTTGGAGCCGGCCAACCCTCGCGGCGGATCACGTCATGGGCCCCCACCACGCCCGCCTGGTCGATCCCGCTGAGCAGGACGCCGCCGAAGATCGTGCCCACCGGGTTGGTGTCCCGCGGCATCATGACGACTTTGATGGCCAGAAACCGTTCGCTGGGCAATTGGGTCATGAAAGGGGCCGAAAAACCGGGTCAAGCACGAATTCCAGCAGTTTCAGGCGCGAAACCGCATGGGATTTCAGTCATTTCGACTGGCTTTCCTATTGCCCGAATTGTACCTGCGAAATACTCTTAAATAGGAGAGGCAGACGAACGGATCGGTTAGGGACCGGCCGACCCATTGACAGGATGTCGTCCTTCCCCCGCCTCACCTCTCGCCTCCAACCCGAGCGCTCTTTCGCAAGTTTCGCCTTGGCCTCTGCGAGCCTCCGCAGCGCCGGCATTCTTTCCGGGTGAGAGAGTTCGTCCCCCGCTGAATGCTGCCTCCGGCACAGCATGCTTCGTGCTGCGCACTGGCCACACCTGCATCCGGGCTTTGCCCTGGCCGGTGACCAAGGGTGGGCGATTCTGATGACTGAACCTCGGCAGCGAGCGAGCCGTCACGTTCCGAATGACCCAGTTTTAGCAATACGTCATAACGCGGCTAAATCAACCAAGGGGGTGTGGATCGACGAACCGAAAAGTGCCTAACTAGCGCGTCGGCTCGCCCTCCAAGCCCCCAGGGAGGATCAGAGAATGAGCAGCGGTCGCGAAATCATTTCCCTCGTTGCCAGTCGGCAGGACCTCGACCAGTTTCGCCGGAAGAACTGGATAGGCACGTTCGAGGATTATCTCGATCTCGTGCGGCAGAAGCCCGAGGTCACCCGCAACGCATTCGAGCGCGTCTACGACATGATCGTCTCGGGCGGGACCACGGTCTATGAAGAGTCCCGCGGCGAGAAGCGGGTCCATTACCGCTTCTTCGACGACCCCGACAACGACGGCCGCGACGCCGTGTTCGGCCTGGACGAATCGCTCGAAGCATTCGTAAACGCCCTCAAAAGCGCCGCCAAGGGCTACGGCATCGAAAAGCGAGTCCTGTTGCTCCACGGTCCCGTCGGCAGCAGCAAAAGCACCATCGCCCGTCTCCTCAAGCGAGGCGTTGAGCGCTACACCGCCACGGACGAAGGAGCCCTTTACACGCTCGGCTGGACGAGCGAAGACACGGGCGACGTGCAGTGGTGCCCGATGCACGAAGAGCCGCTGCATCTGATCCCCGAGCGGTTCCGCGAAGACGTCCTCGCCAATCTGAATGCCGGCCGGGCCGAAGGCGAATCCAGGGCCCGCGTCTTTGGCGAACTGTGCCCCTATTGCCGCTTCATGTACACGGAGCGGCTCAAGAAATACACGGGCGACTGGACCAAAGTGGTACACGATGTGCGTGTCAAACGCATCATCCTATCCGAGCAGGATCGGATGGGGGTCGGCACCTTCCAACCGAAGGATGAAAAGAACCAGGACAGCACCGAGCTGACCGGCGACATCAACTATCGCAAGATCGCGGAGTTCGGCTCCGACAGCGATCCGCGGGCGTTCAACTTCGATGGCGAATTCAATGTGGCCAATCGCGGCATCATCGAATTCATCGAAGTCCTCAAGCTCGACGTGGCCTTCCTCTACGACCTGCTCGGCGCTAGCCAGGAACACAAGGTCAAGCCAAAGAAGTTCGCTCAGACTGATATCGACGAGGTCATCGTCGGCCATACGAACGAGCCCGAATATCGCCGCCTGCAAAACAACGAGTTCATGGAGGCCCTGCGCGACCGTACGGTGAAGGTGGACATTCCTTATGTCACTCGATTGTCGGACGAGATCAAGATTTATGAGAAGGACTACAACCCCAAGAAGGTGAAGGGGAAGCACATTGCCCCGCACACGATTGAAATGGCGGCCATGTGGGCCGTGCTGACGCGCCTCGAGCCGCCAAATAACGCCAGTTTGACGCTCCTGCAAAAACTCAAGCTATATAACGGCAAGACGCTGCCCGGCTTTACGGAGGAGAACATCAAGGAATTGCGCAACGAGGCGGTCGGCGAGGGAATGCACGGCATTTCGCCCCGCTACGTGCAGGACAAGATCAGCAATGCCCTGGTCGCCCACCTCGACTCCAAGAGCATCAATCCCTTTATGGTGATGAACGAGCTCGAAGCGGGCCTGAAGCACCACTCGCTCATTACGAGCGATGAGTTGAAGGCCAAATATCGAGAGCTCCTGGGTGTCGTGAAGGAGGAATACGAAAACATCGTGAAGAACGAGGTCCAGCGGGCGATTGCGGCCGACGAAGACGCCCTTAAGCGCCTGTGCGGCAACTATATCGACAATGTCAAGGCCTACACGCAGCGCGAAAAAGTCCGCAATAAATTCACCGGCCAATACGAAGAACCCGATGAGCGGTTGATGCGGTCGATCGAGGAAAAAATCGACATTCCGGATAGCCGCAAGGATGATTTCCGCCGCGAGATCATGAATTATATCGCCGCTTTGATGATCGACGGTAAGACGTTCGATTATCGGGCGAACGAGCGGCTCTATAAAGCCCTTCAATTGAAACTGTTCGAGGACCAGAAAGACACGATCAAGCTCACCAGCCTCGTGTCGCAGGTCGTCGATAAGGACACGCAAGCCAAAATCGACGTGGTCAAAGGCCGCCTGATCCGCGACTTTGGCTACGACGACGAAAGCGCGACGGACGTGCTGAACTATGTGGCCAGCATTTTCGCGCGGGGAGATGTGAAGAAGAAGTAATGAGTGAGTGGTGAGTATGTGAGTGGTCGAAATCCACCACTCACCACTCACAACTCACTACTCACCTACTCACTACTGCTCATGGTCATGAAAATCGACCGCGACGCGTCGCGGTTCAAACAGATCGTTCGCGGGAAAATACGCGACAACCTGCGGAAATATGTCACCCACGGCGAAATGATTGGCCGCAAGGGGAATGACCTGGTCAGCATTCCCCTCCCGCAGCTCGATGTGCCGCATTTCCGCTACGGCCAGAACGGCCGCGGCGGCGTCGGCCAGGGCGAGGGCGAGGTCGGCCAGCCCATCGCCGCCGGCGATCCCGATGGCGAGGGCCAGGGCCAGGCCGGCAGCGACGCCGGCCAGCATGTCCTGGAGGTCGATATTTCGCTCGATGAGCTGGCCGCGATTCTGGGAGACGAACTTCAGCTCCCTCGAATCGAACCCAAGGGCAAGGCCAACATCAATCAGGATAAGGTGCGCTACACCAGTGTCCGCCGCGTCGGCCCCGAGTCCCTGCGGCACTTCCGCCGGACTTATGTCGAAGCCCTGAAGCGGCAGCTGACGGAAGGCACCTACAAGCTCGCTGATCCCCGCGTCATTCCGCATAAGGACGACCGCCGCTACCGCTCGTGGGAAAGCGTCCCCGAACCCGTCGCCAATGCCGTCATCATTTACATGATGGACGTCAGCGGCTCGATGACGGATGAACAAAAAGAAGTCGTTCGCACCGAGTCGTTCTGGATCGATACCTGGCTGCGGAGCCAATACAAAGGTCTCGAGCGGCGCTACATCATCCACGACGCTGCGGCCAAGGAGGTCGACGAGCACACCTTCTATCACACCCGCGAAAGCGGGGGGACGCGCATCAGCTCGGCTTATAAGGTTTGCCAGGAGTTGGTCAAAGCCAAGTTCGACCCGGCGGAGTGGAACATTTATTGCTTCCAGTTTTCCGACGGCGACAACTGGGGCGAAGACAACCGGGCCGCCCTGGCAATGCTCAAAGATTCGCTCATGCCGCAGAGCAACTTGTTCTGTTACGGCCAGGTGGAAAGCCCCTATGGCAGCGGCGAGTATTATCGCGTCCTCGACGAGGCCTTCGGCGCCGACCACGAAACACTGATCCTCTCCGAAATCGAGAACAAGGAGGGGATTTACGATTCCATCAAGAAGTTTCTCGGAAAGGGTAAATAGTCAGTGGTCAGTTGTCAGTGGTCAGTTGGGAGTGAACACCACTGACCGCTGACAACTGACAACTGACAACTGACCAATGACAGCCCTCCACCGCTTCCGCTCGCTCACTTCCGAAATGGCCGACATTCAGCGGCAGATGGAAGAGCATGCGCGCCGGTATGGGCTGGACTTCTTCAATACGATCTTTGAGGTTGTCGATCACGACCAGCTCAGCGCCGTGGCGGCTTACGGAGGCTTTCCGACGCGCTATCCGCACTGGCGATTCGGCATGGAATACGAGCAGCTCGCCAAGGGCTATTCGTACGGCCTGCAAAAGATCTATGAGCTGGTGATCAACAACGACCCGTGCTACGCCTACCTGCTGGCCAGCAATGCCGTCACCGATCACAAGCTGGTCATGGCGCACGTCTACGGCCACTGCGACTTCTTCAAGAACAATGCCTGGTTCGCCCACACGAGCCGGAAGATGATCGACGAGATGGCCAATCACGGCAACCGGATCCGCGACTATATGGACCGGTTTGGCGTCGAAGAGGTTGAGTCGTTCATCGATGCCTGCCTGAGCGTCGAGGACCTGATCGACCTGCACGCTCCGCACATCAAGCGCCGCGACGAGAAGAACCAATATCACTTCACCGATGCAACCGAAGTCGAGGAGGAACCGACCGCCACGCGCTTCCAGTCGAAGCGGTACATGGATTCGTTCATCAATCCCCGCGCAGCGCTCGAGCACGAGCTGGCGCAGAAGAAGAAGGAACTCGAGAAAAAGGAACAGCTCCCCTCGGAGCCGCAGCGCGATGTCATGCTGTTTCTGCTCGAGCACGCGCCGCTCAAGCCCTGGCAAGTCGATGTGCTGTCGATCGTGCGCGACGAGGCGTATTACTTCGCGCCGCAGGCCCAGACGAAGATCATGAACGAAGGCTGGGCCACTTATTGGCACAGTACCATCATGACTCGGCACGGCATGGCCGATTCGGACCTGGTGTGTTACGCAGACCACTGTGCGGGGACCCTCGCCGGTTCGCGGACGAGGCTCAACCCGTACAAACTGGGGGTCGAGCTATACCGCGATATCGAGGACCGCTGGAACCGTGGGGCGTTCGGCGACGAATTTGACGCCTGCGACGACTACCTGGCCAAGCGCGACTGGGACAAGCAGCTCGGCCAGGGACGGCAGAAGATCTTTGAAGTCCGGCGGATTCACAACGATCTGACGTTCATCGATTCGTACCTCACGCTCGACTTTTGCCGCCAACACAAACTCTTTTCCTTTGGGTTTAATGAAGATAGCGGCTACTACGAGATCGAAAGCCGCGAGTTCGACAAGGTGAAACAGCGGCTGCTGTTTAATCTGACGAACGTCGGACGGCCGATCATTTATCTCAAGGACGCGAATTATAAGAACCGGGGCGAGTTGTTCCTGGAGCACCGCTTCAGCGGCGTGGAACTTCAGTCGAACTACGCCCAGGACACGCTGGTCAACCTCTACAGGTTGTGGAAGCGGCCAGTGCACATCGAAACGAACCTGGAAGAATCGAGCGTGACCTTGTCGTTCGACGGCAAGGAGCATTCGCGGTCAGGCGACACGAAGAAACAAGGAGCCAAGGGGTAGGAGAGAGCAACTGGGAACAGGCAACAGAAGCGGAGAGGCAACCATGGACATCAAGACCGACATCCAGCGTGAGTTGAAACGCATCCAAGCCGTCAGCGGCAGGGGGCTGCTCCAGGTCGATACTCCCAGCGGGCGGATCGAGGCCGACCTGCTCGCGGTCGATGCCATCGGCTGCTCGTTCCTGACGCTGGCCTATTCGACCGACAAGCTTGCCGCGGCGGGCGTCGATGAGCTGAAGAAGCACAGCGAAAGCCTGATTGCCCGGCTGACGTATCTGCTCGAGCCGATTGGCATCGTCGAGGTCGATCGGGACCGGGCCTCGGTCCAGCTCCGCTCGAGCCCGCCGCAAAAGGGAGACGACGGCACCAGCTATTACGAGCTGATGGTCCGCCGCGGCGGCGATGTGACCCTGAGCCGCTATCAAAAAAGGCCCGGGCAAATCCGCGA
>JAKEHX010000401.1 GCA_022614795.1 Planctomycetaceae bacterium
GAATGCAAAGCTCAAGAAACACCATCAGCCGGGGGCGCACTCCTAGCGCACCTCCGGCTGAGGATTATTCGCACCTGAATTCTGGCGAATTCAGGTAGAGAACTGATCGTGCGGACTAGTAGCGACCGCCGCGGCCACCGCCGCCGCCGCCATAGCCGCCACCTCGTCCGCCGCCGCCGCCGCCGTAGCCGCGGCCGCCACCGCCGCCACCGCCGCCGCGGTCTTCGCGCGGGCGAGCCTCGTTGACGGTCAGCGGACGACCGTCATGCTCCTGATCGTTCAAACCCTGGATCGCCTTCTGGGCCGAGTTATCGTCGCCCATTTCCACAAAACCAAAACCTTTGCTGCGGCCGGTGTCGCGGTCGGTGATGACCTGGGCACTCTTGACCGGACCAAATTGGGCAAACAATTGCTCCAGCGACTCATTCGTGACGCCGTAGCTCAGGTTGCCGACATACAGACGCGTTCCCACTGCAAAACTCCTCGGACAGTAACGTGACCCACTACACTTTCGGGGTCGATGGAAAGGGCCAACGTGGCGGCCTGCCAGGCGGAAAGGCGAAAAACAAACGAGCGGACAGTCCAGAAGAACCAACGCTACCTTTGCGTCGTCCTCCAACCACCCGGAAGTATATCCGACTCCTCCGCCAACGTGCTAGAGCCATTTCGGAAAAAACTGGGCAACGTGGCGGGTCAGGCGAATGTGGGGCTCTTGGCTACACTTTCCCCATGGCTAGTGGGAGCGGCCTTGGTGAGAGAGTACGATTCGCCGTCAAGGACGATTAAACGACGTCACATCTGGGGAGATCGGACCATGCGAATGAATGCTGTCCTCGGGACCTTGAGTTTGTTCTTGTTGGGGCTATCTGTACTGGCGGCTAAGGCAGCCGCTCAGGAGGGCAAAGTGAGCGAGCGGGTTTATGAGCTGCGGACCTATACGACGCTGCCCGGCCGGCTGCCGGCGCTGCACAAGCGGTTTGCCGACCACACGATGAAGCTCTTCGAGAAGCACGGCATGAAGAACGAGGGCTACTGGACGCCCACCGACGAGAAGCTCAAGGACACCACGCTGATCTACATCGTCTCACACGAGAGCATGACCGCGGCCGAGAAAAGCTGGGCGGCGTTTCTGGCTGATCCCGAGTGGAAGAAGGTCCGCGACGCGAGCGAGGCGGACGGCAAAATCCTGGCCAAGCCGCCGGAGAAGGTCTTCATGACCAAGGTGCCGTGGGCGAATTAGGAGGAAGGTCTAGGGCTAGGGGCTAGGGCTAGGGCTGGGGCCGCTAGCAAGCGCCAGCTCGCCGGCAATTCTCTCTTGGAACGCCGCGGCGCAAGTCCCTATGATCCGCGGGCCTGGTGACGGCAGTCACCGGGCTCGGTTCAGCGATGCGCACTCATTAACCCAAAAACCGGCGAGTTCGACTATCCGTTTCGCCGGCACATGCCATGTTCCCTTGGAAGGTCTTGCACGTTGAAACGGGCCGGTATTTGCACGGCGGCGCCCAGCAAGTCGTGCATCTGGTGACGGGCCTGGCGGAGCACGGCATCCAAAGCGTGCTGGCGTGCTCAAAGGGGAGCGAAGTTGCGGCGGCGCTGGCGGGCGTTGCGGCCCGGGTCGAGGAGCTTCCAATCAGCGGGGAACTCGACTTTCTGCTCACGTCGCGCTTATTGCGCTTGGCACGCGAGGAGCAGATCGACCTGGTGCACCTGCACAGCCGCCGTGGGGCCGATCTCTTCGGCGGGCTCGCCGGCCGCTGGGGTCGCTGGCCGGTGGTCTTGTCGCGGCGCGTGGATACCCCTGAGTCGCGGCTGGTCTGCGCCGTCAAATACAGGCTGTTCGACCGCGTGATTGCCATCTCGGAGTGCATCGAGCGCGTCCTGCGTGCAGGCGGTGTCCCGGCGAGCAAGCTGCGATGCGTCCACAGCGGCGTTGATCCGGCCCCCTTTGAGCAGCCAGCCGATCGCGGCTGGGTTTGCCGGGAGTTTGGCGCGGCTGAGAGCGACCTGCTCGTGGGCCTCGTGGCTCAGCTCATTCCGCGCAAAGGGCACGCGGTGCTGCTGGAGGCGATGGAACATCTGCGCGCGGGATTCCCGCACCTACGACTGATTCTCTTCGGGCGGGGACCTCTGCAAGCGAATCTGCGGGAGGAAATCAGCCGCCGGGATTTGACGCGACAGGTTCAGCTCGCCGGATTCCGGCCCGACCTGCCGCGGATCGTGCCTGCTCTGGACCTCGTCGTCCATCCGGCATTGGCCGAGGGACTGGGCGTGGCCCTCATCCAGGCCGCCGCGGCCGGAGTGCCAATCGTCGGCGCGCGAGCTGGCGGCATCCCCGAAATCGTGCGTCACGATGAAAACGGCCTCTTGGTTGAGCCCGGCGACTCCATGGCTCTGGCCGCGGCCATGAAGCGGCTGCTCACGGATGAGCCGCTGCGCCGTCGACTGGGCGACGCCGGCCGCGACCTAGTCGCCCGGCAGTTCACCTATGACCGCATGGTCGCCGGCAACCTGGAAGTCTATCGCGAGCTGCTAGAGCCGCGAGCGATTCGCGCTGCGTAGGGTGCATGAGTGCAACGAAATGCACCATGTTCAGCCGAACCGAAGGTGGTGCATTTCCCGGTGCTCATGCACCCTACACGCTCACCTCCGCCGACAGCCTGCCGCTTCTCGCAAACCGCCGCCGGATCGGCTCGACCACTTCGGCGATAAACTCATCGACCTGCTCCGGCGCCCGGCCGACAAATTGCGACGGTTCCATCGCCGCCGTGACGTTCACCTTGGCAAACGCCGGGTCTTTCCTTAGCCGCTCGAGCAGGTCGTTCGGCTTTCCTTCCTGCTTCACCGCGCGGGCCGCGTCCTGGCTGTGGCGCCGGATCCGTTCATGCAGCTCTTGCCGGTCGCCGCCTGCCGCGACCGCCGCCATCAACAAGTTTTCGCTGGCCATGAAGGGCAGCTCTTCGGCCAGGTTTTTCGCGATCACCTGCGGATAGACGACCAGGCCCGACGCCACGTTCTGAAGTAGGATGAGGATCGCGTCGGTCGCCAGAAACGCCTGCGGAATCACCAGCCGGCGGTTGGCGCTGTCGTCGAGCGTCCGCTCCATCCACTGGACGGCCGCCGTGTGGGCCGCGCTCGATTGGAGGCTGATCACATAGCGGGCCAAGGCACACACCCGCTCGCTGCGCATCGGATTCCGCTTGTAGGCCATGGCCGAGCTGCCGATCTGGTCGTCCTCCAGTGGCTCCTCGATTTCCTTCCGCGAAGCCAAGAGCCGCAAATCGGTTCCCATTTTGTGCGCCGACTGGCCGATTCCCGACAGCACGTCGATCACTTGCGAATCGGCCTTGCGTGTATAGGTCTGCCCCGTCACGGCGAAGCTGCTCGCAAATCCGAGCTTTTGGATGACGCGCCGCTCCAGCTCGCGGACTTTGGCATGATCGCCGTCAAACAGCGCCAAAAAGCTGGCCTGTGTGCCGGTCGTCCCTTTCACGCTGCGGGCCGCCAGCGTGGCCAGTCGATACTCGACCTCGGCCAGATCGAGCGCCAGGTCATAGGTCCACAAACAGGCCCGCTTGCCCACGGTCGTGGGTTGAGCCGGCTGGAGATGCGTCAAGCCGAGGCAAGCGAGGCTGCGATGATTGGCGGCGAACGTGGCGAGCGCGTCGATCACTGCCGCCAATCGCTGCGCCGTCATTTCGAGCGCCTCGCGGATCAGGATCAGATCAGTATTGTCCGTGACATAGCAGCTCGTCGCCCCGAGGTGAATGATGGGCCGCGCACTGGGGCACAGATCTCCGTAGGCGTGGACATGGGCCATCACATCGTGCCGCAGCTTTCGCTCATAAGACTCCGCCGCGGCGAAATCGATATCGTTGGTATGCGCCTTCAGCTCCGCGATCTGCTGTTCGGTGATCGGCAGGCCCAATTCCCGCTCGGCCTCGGCCAGCACGACCCACAATTGCCGCCAGGTGCTGAACTTTCGCTGCTCGCTCCATAGGGAGGACATCTCCCGCGAGGCGTAGCGGCTGGTCAGCGGATTCTCGTAGCGGTCGTGGGACATAGCGTGAATAGCCATCCTTCTCGTGCTCGTACTCCTACTCCCCATCCTAATCTTAATCCTACTCTTACTCCTCTGCTCCGCCGTGGTCACACTCCTGCGCCACTTCCGCTGCCAAGAGTAAGAGTAAGATTAAGATTAGGATGGGAAAGTCCCCATGGCGCGCGCCATCATCACTCTCACCACCGACTTCGGCACCAGCAGCCCCTACGTCGCCCAGATGAAAGGGGTCATCCTTTCCCTCTGCCGCGAGGTGGATCTCGTCGACATCGCGCACGCGATCGGCCCACAGAATATCCGCGAGGGGGCCCTGGTGCTCGCCGATACGACGCCTCGTTTCCCGCCGGGCACGGTTCACATCGCGGTGGTCGATCCCGGTGTCGGCACAGCCCGGGGGTTGATTTACGCCGAGATTGGCGAGCAGCGATACCTCGCCCCCGACAACGGCCTGTTGAGCTTCCTGATTCGCCAAAAGCTGCCGCAGCGGGTGCTGGCAATCGAAAACCGCGCGTACTGGTTCCCCAAGCCGTCGCAAACTTTCCATGGCCGCGATATTCTCGCCCCCGTCGCCGCGCATCTGGCCTTAGGCACTGACCCCGCGCTATTGGGGCCGGCGCTGGACGGCTGCGTGATGCTCGACGCCGCATTGCCAGAGAAATCGGCTTGCACCGTCCGCGGCGAAGTCCTTTACGTCGATTCGTTTGGCAACCTGATTACGAACATCAGCCGCGACGAATTGTCGGGGCTGGGCGATATGGCCCGCCTGACGATCGAGTGTGCTGGGCGCGCCATTCGCGGGGTGATTCCGGCCTACGGCGCGGCCATGCCGGGAGAATTGGTGGCCCTCTTCGACTCGCAGGGCCGGTTGGAGATCGCCGTCACCAGTGGGCACGCCGCGGGGGAATTGGCGGCAGGCGCGGGCCAGGCGGTGCTCGTGACCGGCAACCTGTGAGGATCAGCGACGGATGACTCGCTGACACTCGCTTCACGCAGCGGAAGCACGGCTCCCGCCTCGACGCACGTTGCTCAGTTGGCGACAATCAAGCACACAACTCCAATAATTGTCCCACGCATAGCAACGAACCCCGCACTTTCACGATGCCCTCAGTATCCCACGTTTCGCCCGCCTTTGCCCAGCGCCCGCTGTTTCTGGGGTTTGACGTGGGCGGCACGGGGATCAAACTGGGAGTCGTCGATGACCTGGGCCGGCCGCTGGCGCAAACGCGAATTGCCACGCTCGAGGAGCAAGGGCCGCAAAGCGCGGTCGCCCGGGCCCGCTCGGCCATGAATCAAATGCTGGCCGAGCTCGGCCTCACAACGGTCGATCTGGCCGCCGTCGGCCTGGCCACTCCCGGTACGATGGACATCCCCAAAGGAATTTTTCTCCAGCCGCACAATCTGCCGCACTGGCACTACTTTCCGATCCGCGACTGCGTGGCCGAGGCGTTCGGCTTGCCGACGACGTTTGCCAACGACGCCAACGCCGCCGCCTATGGCGAGTCGTGGGTTGGCAGCGGCCAGAAGTTCCACAGCATCGTGTTGCTTACGCTGGGTACGGGCGTCGGCGGCGGCATCATCATCGGCGATCTCTCGGTCGATGGCGAAAACAGCCACGGCAGCGAGTGCGGCCATATCATCATCGACAGTTCGCCGGCGGCCCGGATGTGCGGCTGCGGCCAGCCGGGACATCTGGAAGCCTATTGCAGCGCGACGGCGCTCGTGAAGCGAACGAGCGAATTGCTCGCCAGCGGCCGGGCCAGCAGCTTGTCGAAGCGAATCACGGCCCAATCGCCCCTGACCGCAAAATTGATCGACGAAGAGGCGGATCAGGGGGACGCGCTGGCGATCGAGGCGATCTTTGAGCTGGGCACCTGGCTGGGCCTGGGCTGCGTCAGCCTGATGCATTGCATCGATCCGGGCGCGGTAATTCTGGGAGGAGCGATGAATTTCGGCGGAGCCGACGATCCGACCGGCCGCCGCTTTCTCGAGCACGTCCGTGGCGTCGTGCGCAAGCACGCGTTTCCGATCCCTGCCCAGCGCACCGTGATCGACTTCGCCTCCCTGGGCGGCGACGCCGGCTTCATCGGCGCCGCGGGCATCGCCCGGCTGGAATTCCACCGCAAGCAGCACCCGGCACGAGTTTCCAACGCTAAGTAGCGCTCGCCGGAGACTGACGCGGAGTCGGATGACCACGGCTGTCCTATCGCAGTTTTCGCCGTGCAGATAAGATTGATCGATCGACCTAACTCGCTCGACGGCCAGCGTGTCGCGACGCCTAAGCCTCAAGCGCAAGTCCTTGCCCCGCTTAGACATGCAATCGCCCGTTTCGCATCTACGCAACTTCTGCATCGTGGCCCACATCGACCATGGCAAGAGCACGCTGGCCGACCGGCTGCTCGAATTCACGGGCACCGTGAGCAAGCGCGAGATGCAGGACCAGCTGCTCGACGACATGGCCCTGGAGCGCTCGCGCGGCATCACGATCAAGGCCCGCGCGGTCTGCATGCATTACACCCGCGACGGTCAGGACTACGAGTTGAACCTGATCGATACGCCCGGCCACGTCGATTTTCACTACGAGGTTTCGCGGTCGCTGGCCTGCTGCGAAGGGGCGATCCTCGTGGTCGATGCGGCCCAAGGTGTCGAGGCCCAAACGCTGGCCAACGCCTTTGCCGCAATGAACTCGGGGTTGTACATCGTCCCGTTCATCAACAAGATCGATCTGCAAAACGCCCGGATCGACGAAGTGCTCGTCGAGATGGAGCATTCGCTGGCCATCGATCCGAGCGAAGTGCTCAAGGGGAGCGCGAAGGCGGGCCTGGGCATTGCCGAGCTGCTGGGCGCCGTGATCGATCGCGTTCCGCCGCCCAAAGGCGATCCGGACGGCGTCCTCCAGGCGATGGTGTTCGACTCGCACTACGACGACTATCGCGGCGCGATTACCTATGTCCGCGTAATGAACGGCACGGTCCGCAAAGGGCAGAAGGTTCGCTTTCTCAGCAACGCCTCAACCCACGAAGTCGTTGACTTGGGGCAATTCGTGCCTGGGCCGCAGCCGTGCGAATCGCTTCAGGCGGGACAGGTCGGCTATCTGATCTGCAACATCAAGTCGCTGAGCATGGTGCACATCGGCGATACGATCACGATTCCGAGCGATAACGGGGCCCCTGCCCTGCCCGGCTACAAAGAGCCCAAGCGGATGGTCTATTGCGGCCTGTATCCGTCGGATGGGCAGGACTTCAGCGAACTGCGCGAGGCGCTCGAAAAGCTCTCGATCAACGACCCGAGCTTCGAGTTCGAACCCGAAACGAGCGACGCCCTGGGCTTCGGCTTTCGCTGCGGGTTTTTGGGCCTGTTGCACATGGAAATCGTTCAGCAGCGGCTGGAGGGGGAATCCGACGTCGATCTGATTCAGACCGCGCCGAACGTGACGTATGAGATTCTCACCCGCGATGGCCAGACGCTCACGATCCACAAGCCGCAGGAAGTCCCCGACGCCGGCCAGATTGAAGAGTTCCGCCAGCCGATTGTCCGCGTCAACCTGATCCAGCCGGTGGAGTTCATCGGCCCCGTGATGAAGCTTTGCCAGGACCGCCGCGGCGCGCTGGTAAGGCAGGAGTATCTGTCGCCGACGCGGACGATGCTCGTTTATGACATTCCGCTGGCCGAGGTGATTTACGACCTGCACGACAAGCTGAAGAGCGCGACCCGCGGCTACGGCACGATGGACTACGACCTGGTGGGCTACGAAGCGGCCGATCTGTGCAAGCTGGATATCGTCGTCAACAACAACCGGGTCGATGCGCTGTCGGTCATCTGCCACCGGGGCGATGCCGATCGCCGCGGCCGGGCCGTCTGCCGCCGCCTCAAGGACGAGATCGAGCGGCACATGTTCGAAGTGGCCATTCAGGCCGCCATCGGCAGCCGCGTGATCGCCCGCGAGACCAAGCCGGCGATGCGGAAGAACGTGACCGCCAAGTGCTACGGCGGCGACATCACCCGCAAGCGCAAGCTGTGGGCCAAGCAGAAAGAAGGGAAGAAGCGGATGAAATCGATCGGCCAGGTCGACATCCCGCAGAAGGCGTTTCTGGCGGTGCTGGATACTGGAGAGGAGAAGTGACCCGGTTCACTGGTTGTTGATGAATGGATTCTCGACCCGAATACCGTCGTATTCTTGACCCGTGTTGAGGTCTTCCGAATACACGGCGGTGCAACCGGCCAGACGAGCAACGGCGAGGATCAGCGCATCGTAGTAGTTGATTTGGAACCGGCCTGCGATTTCGAGGGCCAAATCCACATGTGCCACGCTCACCGTGTGAACGGGCAAGCGCTTCCAGAATTGGATCCAGGCGACGGCTTCATCGTGCGATAGCGGTGAATCGCGGCGAGTACTCGTGACTGCGCGGTAAAACTCGCCGAGCACTTGCGTGGAAATCGCTACGTCGCCTTCGCGAACCAATGTCAGAGCGACCGCGGATTTCTGCGGGTCAATTCCCGCGGATTCGATCGCGTAAACAAGTACATTCGTGTCGAGAAAGCGGCTACCGCTCATGCATTTCCTCGCGCGTCGGTTTCGGGCCGACCCGGAAATGCGCCGTAGCCCGCAGCAGCGATTCCATCAGTCGATCGCGCTGCTCGATCTCCGCCTGCCGCTGGCTGTTTGTGGGCATGCCTTGCTCGATTCGGGCCCGCAGCGCCTCTTCAATGAATCGTGTCAGCGTCAGGCCCGCACGTGCCGCTTCCGCTTTTGCTTGGCGATAAATGTCGTCGCGAATTCGGAGTGTAGTTTGCATGCTCGAATTCTAGCAAATCTGTCTTTTCTGTCAAATATGTCCCGAAATCGCGGCTGTCTACCCACTTTTTTGATGCGAGATTGGCCTGCGGGCGATTGTGCAGGCGGCCCTACGACAGCCGCCGCTTCATGAGCCCCCGCAAGGCGTTGTTGCGCTGCGAGAAGTCGGCCCCTTGGTCGCCGCCGTCGAGATAGGCGCCCTGCGTGCTCCGCGACGTGCGAATCGTGAGGTCGTCCTGGCCGCCGCCCAGCTGCACGTTGATCCGCTTGAACCGGCTGTGCTCAATTTTGACCTCATCCTCGCCGCCAGCCGTTTTCACGCTCAAGTCGTCAGCGCGGACATAGTCGAGAATCACCATATCGTTCGCATTGCCAGTGTTGATGTTGATCTTCTCGTTCCCGACCACGTCGGCGATGGAAATGATCGAGACGCCCGCGGGGTCGTTGATTTTGACGTTCTGGCCGACAGCGGCGTGCAGGAGCGTCAGCGTGTCGTCGCCCATTCCCAGGTGGACGTGCAGGTTTCCCTTGATGAGGACGGGGAACATCATCGTGCCCGGCGCGCCCGTGGGGGTGAATTCGGTGGCAAACGTCACTTCGTCGTTGCCGTCGCCGGCCTTTACGATCAGCGACTTGTTCGTCTTCAAGTTCGCGACTTCGAGGTCGTCGTCGCCCGGTCCCAGATCGACGTAAATCCCCTTATTCACATAGAGGCGGTGGAGCACCGGATCGGCCGCACCGGCGTTGTTGCCCGCCCGGCCCAGCTCGACCGTGTCGTTGCCGCTCCCCATGTCGATCACCAGCTTTTGCGCGATCGTCGTGTAGAGTTGGTCGGTCGCGCCAAAGTCGAGGCAATCGTCGCCGGCGCTCAGCCAGACTTGCACGTGCTTCACGCCGGTGAACTCGACGGACGCCGCGCCGCCGTTGACCTGCGTCGCCGAGCCGCCCATATCGCGGCCCGACACGATGTGTTTCTGCGTGGCGACGTCATAGACGATATTGACGCCGTTGGCCTGGTCGTCGCCCAGAATCGTCAGTCGCCCTTCGGTCAGTGCGACGACGACGTTGCCGGCCAGTGCATAGCGGTCTTCCAGCGATTCAAAGCGCAGCGTGCGAGCGGGAGTGCGGCGCAGCATGGGCATCCTTTCTCCATCCGAGACTCTTGGACAGCGGTGAACCGCCCCCCGTCAATCCGCTACGTGGCAGGCGGGGTGGTGGTTCGCGGGGGACGGATGCTACCTGCTCCCGCGCCAAGGACAAAGCCCGAATACGCGCGGCGATAGCAGAATGCTGCTGGCGGCAGCAGCGAGTCGCACATTCTTGGCTATAATGACCCGCGACGAGTGTCGCCCACATTGCACCCGGCCGCTGGCCAGGGATCAGGAAACGGCATGTACCTGCGCTTTGCCAATCGACTGTTTTGGGAAACGGACAAGCGCCTATTGTGGAAGCTGGTCTGGAACTTCGGCCTCAAAGGAATTCGCTCGGTCCAGCGGCATAAGGCCCGCCTCGCGCGAGGCGAGTTTTTTCCGCCGTTCCTCTATATCTCGGTCATCAACTCCTGCAACCTCCGCTGCCAGGGGTGCTGGGTTGATGTGGCCGCGAAGCAAGCGCGGATCGAGCCCACCGCCATGAGCCGTTTGATCGGCGAGGCCAAGGCGATGGGCAACTCGTTCTTTGGCATCCTGGGGGGCGAGCCGTTCATGCACCCCGAGATTCTGGAAATCCTGGGCAGCCATCGCGATTGCTACTTCCAGGTCTTCACCAACGGCCACTTCATTACGGACGAAGTCGCCCGCAAGCTGCGCGAGTTTGGCAACGTGACGCCGCTGGTCAGCGTAGAAGGGAACGAGATCGTCAGCGATGAGCGCCGCGGGCGCGAAGGCGTGCTGAGCAGGACGATGGAAGGCTTGCAGAATTGCCTGCGCCACAAAGTGATGACCGGCGTGTGCACCAGCCTCTGCCAGACGAATTTCGATCTCTTGAGCGAGAAGTGGCTCGACCGCCTGATCGAAATGGGCGTCATGTACACCTGGTTTCACATCTATCGCCCGGTTGGCCCCGATGCCAAGCCGGAGCTGGCCCTCACGCCTCAGCAGCAGCTGGAGTGTCGCAAGTTCGTCGTCGAAATGCGGGCCAAAAAGCCGATCGTGATCATCGACGCCTACTACGACGGCGAAGGGCGGGCACTGTGCCCCGCGGCCACCGGCTTCACGCACCACATCAGCCCCTGGGGCGATATCGAACCCTGCCCGATCATCCAGTTCGCCAAGGAGTCGATCTACGACGAGCGGCCCTTGCGCGAGGTGTTCCGGCAGTCGGCCTTTTTGCGGGATTTCCGTGAAACGGCGGCCCAGCACACTCGCGGCTGCATCGTGCTCGAGCGGCCGGACCTCTTGGAGCAGCTCGTCGTGCGGCACGGAGCTCGCGACACGACCGCCCGCCATGCCGCCGGCAGCGAGCTGGACGCGATGGAAATCCGCCCGAGCCAATACAACCCCGGCCAGGAGATTCCCGAGAAGTCGCTGGCTTACCGCGTCGCCAAATATTTCTTCTTCAACGACTACGGGACCTACGGCAAACACTTCGACGCCGCAAAGTGGATCGACACGCGCGACAATCCGCCGCCCAAGCGGGAGCTGATGCAGATTGGCAGCACTGAATAGCCAGCACCAAACCTGGTCCGCGTAGGAAACGGCAACTGCCATGATTCAACGACTCGCCACCGACGACGACCTGGTGCATTACGACACCTTTCGCGCGATTGTAGGCGACGGTCAGAAGGCAGACCTGATCGACGGGGTGATTTACATGGCGTCGCCGGACAGCAAGATCAACAACACGCTCAACGGATTCCTGTTCCGACTAATGTGTGACTATATCGAAGCCCGCGGCATTGAAGGCTTTGTTTTTTTCAGCCGCTACTCGTGCCGCATCTCCGACATTCGCGCGCCGGAGCCGGACGTCGGCTATGTCCGCCCGGAAAATGCTGAGTGGGTCCATGAAAACGAAATGGACTGCGGCCCGGACATCGCGGTGGAAATCGTTTCGCGCGACAGCGTCCAGCGCGACTACGGCGAGAAGCGAGAGCTATACCAAGCGGCCGGCGTGGCGGAGTATTGGATTGTTGATCCGCGGATGCAGCGGGGGCAGTTCCTGCGGATTAAGGATGGCCGCTACGAATTAGCGCCGCTGGAATCGAATCGCATTTTTCGCAGCAGCGTCATTCCCGGCTTCTGGCTCGATGTCAATTGGCTGCATGCGAGGCCTGTGCCGCCGGCCTATCGCTGTTTACAGGAAATCCTCGCGGCCAAGGCGAAACCAGCCCGCAAGCGAAAGCGGTAGGTAAAAGGCAACGCCCAAACGCAGAGTCCAGCGGCGGCAAATCCGTCGTCCCCTTAACGGCGCATGTTCTCGCCTCAGCCCGGGATTCGATTCCTTGTACGGGCGCATGTCCGCCGATAGAATCGCAGGGAAACGAGCAGTCTTCATGCGGCCCGACGATCCGGACCGCCGGCACAAGGAGAACGGGCCATGACAGTCAAAATCGCAATCAACGGCTTTGGGCGGATCGGGCGGCTAGTCTATCGGGCGATGCTCGAGCAGGGCATCGTCGGCAAGGGAAAGGCCGTCGATGTGGTGGCCGTCGGCGACATCGTCCCGGCGGATAATCTTGCGTACCTCTGCAAGTTCGACACAACACAGGGCCAGTTCAAGGCCACCTACGAAACCAAGAAGTCGTCGCCCGACAAGCCGGATGACGACGTACTGGTGGTCAACGGCGAC
>JAKEHX010000402.1 GCA_022614795.1 Planctomycetaceae bacterium
GCACCGTCTGCCGGTCTGATCCCGACGGCTCGTCAGCGACTGGCGCAGCCTCGGTCGGACGGTCGGCTGGCGGCCCGTCCGAAAGCCGCTGCCGAAGCGTGCTCACGCGCGATTGGCAAATCGGACAAGTTGCAAGGTGCGCCGCAATCGAATCGGCCATCGGCCCGGACAGCTCGCCTGGCAAATAGGCCAGAATGTCGTCGTCGCTGGGGCACGGCCCAATCAGCAACTGGCCGGCAGGGGCATCCATTGTGGCTCGGCGCGACTGCATAACCCACCTGCGCAGCTACTCCAAGAAACAAACCACGGGGCACGCCAAAACCCCGACAATGAGTGTACGCTACCGCGCTTGCGAAGTATACGGTTCACCGGCAAAACGGCCCGTTTCACCGCACGATTCGTCTGGGACACGCTGCTGGCCAAACTTCAACTCGCATGGTCATCCGCAGTCCCCCTCTGTTACATTTGGTCATTTGTCATTGGTCACTTGTCATTTGTCCGGACCTCCGACTCCCGAATCCCGTCCCCGCATCTGATCTTTTACCACCAATCTATAACCGTCCCAACCCCCAACCCCCGACCCCCGACCCCCGTCCCCATGCCCCGCGAACCGATCCTCTCCGCCGCGCCGCCGCAGGACGAAGATTTCCATCGCGACCTGCGGCCCCAGCGGATCGTCGACATGGTCGGGCAGCGCGACGTGATCGAGCGGCTCAACATCGTCGTCGATGCCGCCCGCAAGCGCGGCGAATCGCTCGGCCACATTCTCTTCGACGGTCCGCCCGGCCTGGGCAAGACGACCTTCGCCAACTGCATTCCCCGCGAGCTCGGCGTCCCCTTGGTCACGGCCAGCGGCCCCGGCATTAAGGCCCCCAAAGACCTCATCCCGTATCTCACCAACCTCGAAGAGCACGCAGTCCTGTTCATCGACGAAATTCACCGCCTCCCTAAGGCCGTCGAGGAATATCTCTATTCGGCGATGGAGGACTTCCGCCTCGACATCGTCCTCGGCGACGGCATCAACGCCCGCACGATCAATCTTCGCCTCAAACGCTTCACGCTCATCGGGGCCACCACCCGCGCGGGCATGCTCTCCGCGCCGCTCCGCGACCGCTTTGCGACCCGCGAACATCTGGGCTTCTATAGCCTCTCGGAGCTGACCGAAATCGTCCGCCGCTCCGCCAAGAAGCTGAACGTCAAGTTGCATGACGACGCCGCCAGCGAAATCGCCCGCCGCAGCCGCGCTACGCCGCGCATCGCCAACAACCGCCTCCGCTGGGTCCGCGACTTTGCCGACAGCCAGGCCGGCGGCATCGTTACACTCGACGTCGCCCGGGCCGCGCTCGCCATGGCCGGCATCGACGTGCTCGGCCTCGACAAGCAGGACCGCGGCTATCTGGAAACGATCATCCGCGTCTTCACTGGCGGCCCGGCCGGCGTCGAGGCGATCGCCCACACCATGAACCTTTCGCCCGACACGCTGACCGACGAGGTCGAGCCCTACCTGCTCCGCAGCGAGCTGCTTGTCCGCACCCCCCGCGGCCGCGTCGTCACCGCCAAGGCCTACGAGCACCTCCAGCTTCCGTCCCCCGCCGACACCGACGACCAGCGGCGGCTGTTTGCGTAGCATCGCGGCGGGACGTGATCGTGAACCTATACCGCACCACATTTTTCGCACCCCCGTTTTGCGCCCTAACTCTCAGCCGGCAAACCCGTTGCGCCAATTCCTCTCGCCGATCGCGGAATAGTTAGACCGTTTTCCCGCAGCCGCACTCGTAATAGCGCGGTGGCCCAACCCGATGCGTCCCTCGCGCTCCAGCTCCCAATGCCGACGTTTCTAAGGTCGCCATTAAACTCCGCGCACTTTTGTGCCTCCAAAACTCCAAGCTAATCTCCACAAACCGCTATCTGACAACGACTTGCAGCTTTCGCCATCTCCCGCGCGGCGTTAGCGAATTTAGCTCCGGACAGCATGATTGCAGCCTCTTGGGTGCCGCTTCTACGCCGCATCGGGGCGACGTCCGCCTTGATCGAGTCGTTGCCTTCCTCATCTTTTTGTCTTTCTCCGAACCGCCAGTCGGAACGCGGAAATGACAGAAAAATGTTGACAGAACTAGGCGTTTGCCAGTCACAGCGACAATTATACTCAGTTGTCCACTAACTGTCAAGTACGACACATTAGTTTGTATTTCCGTCCAAAGACAGCTCGGACCTTGGACGCCGAACCTTGACCCCGCGGCAAGACTCCCAACCTTCTAGCCGATTGTGCCGAGTTGTAACTGCATGGTGCGGCTGCACCATCCGCGGAAATAGATCTTTGACGGACGTGGAAATTCCCGGAGTCGCAGCCGGTGAAGTAGGCGTCATGACGGGCACGATGTCAGGCATCCCTCAGTGGACTTGTGTTAACCCTTCAAGTAATCGGAACAAGCTCCCGTGTTTGTTGTGGCGGGGTGCAGAAAGGTAACCGCGGGACGCATTGGCGCTGGCGGCGAGGGAATTGCTTTGCGGAGAAAGGAGCGGTAAGTTAAGGACGGTTGTTTGGACAAGTGTTACTTGTCATTCGTCCTTGGTCGCTTGTCATTTGTGGTTGGCACGAATGACAAGTGACCGATGACCTTGCCCCCGTTTTGCCATGAAACCTGAAGTCATTCCGCCAGCCGAATTGGAAGCCCGTGCCAAAGCCGCCAAGGATGCGCTCGACAAGCACACTTACGAAATCATTCAGCATCACTTTCACGACTCGACCGGCTGCCCGTTCTGGCTGGGGAAGAAGCGGGAGTTGAAGTTCGATCCGCTCAAGGAGGTGAAGTGCTACGAGGACACGCGGAAGTTCCCGCTGTTTGAGGACGAGTGGCTCCGCGGCGGGCCGGCCAGCCGCTGGGTGCCCAAGGCCTACGCCGGCAAGCCGACGTACATTTTCGAAACGGGCGGGACGACGGGGATTCCCAAGAGCCGCGTGGTGATCGACGACTTCCGGATCGACTACGAGAACTTCAGCGAAACGCTGCCGGACCAGTATTTTCCCAAGGGGGCGAATTGGCTGATGCTGGGGCCGAGCGGGCCGCGGCGGCTGCGGCTGGCGGTGGAGCATCTGGCTCAATTTCGCGGCGGCATTTCGTTCTGCATCGATCTCGATCCGCGGTGGGTCGTGAAGCTGATCAAGAAGGGGTGGATGGAGCACTTGGAGGCGTACAAGCAGCACTGCGTCGACCAGGCCCTGACGATTCTCTCGGCCGGGCACGACATCAAATGCATGTTCACCACGCCGAAGCTGCTGGAGGCGCTGTGCCAGTCGCTCGAGAAGCAAGGCAAGACGTTCCAGGACACGGGCATCACGGGCATTTTCAGCGGCGGCACCGAGTTCACGCCGCAGTGGACGCGGTTTTGCATCGAGGAATATTTCGGCGGCCCGCCCGAGGTGAGCGGCATCTACATGACGCCGACTTACGGCAACACGCTGATGGGCCTGGCGTGCAGCAAGCCCGTCACCGCCGAGGAAGGCTACAAAATCAGCTACTACGCCCCGCAGCCGCGAGCGGTGGCCGAGGTGGTCGATTTCGACGATCCGATGAAGATCGTGCCGTACGGCGAATCGGGCCGTGTGAAGCTGACGACGCTGACACATGAGCTCTTCATCCCCGGATTCCTAGAGCGGGACGAAGGGGAGCGCGAGAAGCCGTATGCGAAATACCCGTGGGACGGCGTGAGCGGCGTGAAGCCCTGGCGCGGGATCGCGGCGCAAACGACGGTCGGGGTGTATTAGCGGAAATTATCTGGCCGCAGGAATGTTAGAATGAAGGTGCGGGAAGTGTTGCGGTTGCTGGCAGCCGACGGCTGGCAAGTGGTCAGGCAGCGTGGCAGTCACCGGCAGTTGCAGCATTCGACCAAAGCGGGGACCGTGACCGTCGCCGGAAAGCCCGGCGACGAATTGCATCCCAAAACGCTTGCCAGCATCCTACGACAAGCCCAACTCGAATCACCAGGAATATGAAATGCGCTACCTCGTGATGATCCGCCGCACGCGTACCGGTTATAGCGTGGATGTGCCCGATCTTCCGGGTTGTGTGGCAACTGGCAGTACGGTCGAGCATGCCCGGCAGATGATTGCCGAAGCGATCGAGATGCACTTGGAGATGATGAGAGAACACGGCGAACCCATTCCGCCTGCTCAAGCGGCTCTCTCCTTTGCAGTTGATGACAGTAGTGCGGAAGAGTTTTGCACGTGGGTGGAGGTGGAGGCGCCAGCAGCGGCAGTGCCGTAACGATTTTCCCTGCGTCGGCGTGAGCGGCGTTAAACCCCGGCGCGGCATCGCGGTGCAGACGGTGGTGGGGGTGGATTGAACGACAGCGCGTTACTTCAAGTCGAACCGCGCAATAGAATTAGCTGTCGATGGTTGAGGAGAACCGACATGTCTTCTGTGACGACAACAAAGCCGGACTGGTATCGCATCCTGAGCCATTGGAAGAACAAGAGAGGGACCGGACTTTCATTCAGCTTTCTGGTTGGGGCGACCAGAAAGCCAGTGGGGACTCGATTTGCCAATGAAGAGGAGGCAATGGCGCATGCTAAGGAACTGTATGTCCAACTAACGACTGATCGTCCGGAGGGCTGCCAAGCCTGGGTGCAAGACTGCGGCGGCGTTCAGGGGCGCATAGTCACGTGCGGAAGCAGCGAAGGTCGAAGCATGATTCCCTTCGACCAACTGTGGACAGAGTACGGCAGCGCAATTGTCGAGGGCAACTACTCTTTGACGAAGGGCATCTTCCATCCGATGGTTGACTGTGAGATCGAATGGGTTCAAGAGGCGCTGAAGCGATGAAAAGTCCCTTCCCCGGCATGGACCCGTATCTCGAGGAGCCGAACCTCTGGCAGGACGTGCATTTGTCGCTCGTCATTGCCATGCGGGCCCAATTAAACGCCAGGCTCCCACCGAATTATGTCGCACGGGCCGACAAATACGTTTGGATTCACGAGCCGGATGCGACAGCCAGAACTCGAGTGCGCCCCGACGCGTACATTGTCAAGCATTCGGACAACCCGGCCTCCCAAGCTCCAGCAGCGGTAGCCGCGCCGACAACCGTCGTGCTTCCGGCCGCACGACGCGAGGGTAACAAGTACCTGAAAATTCTAGATGCCAAATCGCGGCGATTGGTCACCGTCATCGAATTGCTGAGCCCGGCCAACAAGAAGCCTGGTCCGGATCGCGACGACTACTTAACGAAGCGAATCGACTATCTCACTGCCGGTGTCAACCTGGTCGAGATCGACCTGCTCCGAGCAGGCGAGCGAATTCCAATCGGCGAGCCGCCGACGCAGGGATTTGACTATTACGCGCTGGTCTGCCGAGCCCAGGAAATGCCAAAGGCGGGAGTCTGGCCATTTACGGTTCGCGACCCGATGCCAGGGATCGCTGTTCCGCTATTGCCGACAGATTCGGATGTGCCGCTTGAGTTGCGGCCTTGTCTGGATGTGGCATACGAGCAAGGCGAATACCACATTGACATCGATTACAGCATGCCGCCCATTCCGCCCCTGTCGGAACCGGACGTGCAGTGGGCGCGCGGACTGCTGGAGAAAGCCGCCAACTCTGGCTAAGATTCGTTGTTCAAACAACCTTCCGCGCTCTCCTGTTGGAAACCCTCTCGTGGCAAACCCATTGAAAATCCCCGCCCTCCGCTGGGGCAAGCCGTATGAGTCGCTCGAAATCGACGAGGTCAAGCACTTCATCACGGGCGAGCCGATCGCCAAGGTCAGCCAGGCGAACGGCGGGATCATCGGCCGCGACATGCGGACCGCTCAGCGGGCCCGCGAGGTTCTGCGTCAAATTCCGATTCCGGAGCTGCTGGAGAAGGTGAAGAAGGCGGGCGAGTTGTACGAGAAAGCGACGCTGCCGATCGGCGACGGCACGCAGACCCCAGACGAGTTTGCCCATCAGCAATCGGCGAGCACCGGCCTGCCCGAGCACATGTGCAAGATGAACATGGCCAAGAACGCCTTCGTGCTGGCCAACATGGGCAAAATCCTCGACTGCCTCACCCGCGGCCTGCCGCTCGACATTCTCACTAAGGGCTGGGGCCAGGAAGGGCGCGGCGTCGTGGTCAGCTACCAGGCACAGTCGCCGGTTTTAAGCGCCGTGCTGCCGTCGAATTCGCCGGGCGTCCACACGCTTTGGCTGCCGGTGATTCCCCTGCAACTGGGCCTGGTGCTCAAGCCCGGTCCGCAAGAGCCGTGGACGCCGTACCGCATGATCGCGGCCTATGTTCAGGCAGGCATTCCGGCCGAGGTGTTCTGCGTCTATCCGGGCGGGGCCGAAGCGGGCGCGGCGGTGCTCGAGCATTGCACGCGGGCCATGATTTTTGGCGGCACGGCCACCATCGAGCGCTACAAAGGCAACCCGCGCGTGCAGGCCCATGGGCCGGGCTTTTCAAAGATTCTGCTGGGCGACGATGAGGTCGATAACTGGGAGAAGCATCTGGACCTGATGGTCGAGAGCATCTACATCAACTCGGGTCGCGGCTGCATCAATTGCTCGGGCGTTTGGGCTTCGCGGCACACCAAGGAGATCGCACAGGCGATCGCGGAGAAGATCGGCCCGATCGAGGCCAAGCCGCCGACCGACCCGACGGCGGGCCTGGCGGCGTTCACTGTCCCAGGCCAGGCGAAGGCTGTGTGGGGCATGATCGAGGCCGACCTGAAGGAACCGGGTGTCACCGACATGACGGCCAAATTCGGCCCGCGGCTGGTGGAGAAGGAGCGGTGCGACTACCTGCGGCCGATGATCGTGCACTGCGCCTCGCCCGAAGCGGCAATTGCCAAGAAGGAATACATGTTTCCGTTCTCGACGGTCGTCGAGTGCCCGCAGGACGAGATGCTCCAGCGGATGGGCCCGACACTCGTTTGCTCGGCGATCACGAAAAACGAGCAGCTCATCCAGAACCTGAGCGACAACATCCACATCGACCGGCTCAACATCGGCCCGATCCCCACGACGAAGCTCAACTGGCTCCAGCCGCACGAAGGGAACATCATCGATTTCCTGTACCGCAATCGGGCGTACCAGGTGGCCACGTAGCAGGCACACTCCGTGTGCCGTGGGCAATCATCCCGCGTACTTGACCGGATTTGCTGCACCTTTTTTGCGGTACTCGTCTGGCACTCGTTTGCCGACATAGAGTCGTCGGATGTCGAGTGGGGCTTCACGACCGATGAATCCTATTCGACCATCAGACGCCTCACGACCAGGAAAACTCTCCGGGGTCGCTTCTAGCCAACGATCCGCGACAAATGCACCAACGATCAAACCCTGTTTTGTTGCGAGTACAAACTCAGCGCGCTCTGCCTTCGATTTGCTGAGTTTCCACGCATATCGCGTAGCCTCGTACAACGATGTTTCAATGGCGCTCCTATTCACACTTATGAGGAGCACGCGGTGCTTGAAAACTGCCGTTTCAGCTCGGTATTTCGCAGTTACTTCCAAGGCGTGCATTGCGCCGAAGTCCCCACTACCGGCACCGCCGACGAGGTTGGTTAGTCCGGGATAAGCGTCGATCAATGCAGCCTCGACCTCGATTGCCGTTTTCTCGTCCATCCCATGTCGATGAATAACGTGCGCTACTTCAAACCCGGCCAGTCGGATCTCGCGGATGCGCTTCAGTTTGTTATCGAGTTCGTCACCCTCGACTTCCGCGCGTATGTGTGCAAACACGCGGTTCCCCTGTCCGCGGCCCACGTAAAACGTCTCGCCGTTTCGGGGATCGATCAGTCGATAGACATAGAATTTGAGTTGTGCAGCGACCTCGGGCGGAAACGAGGCGGCTTTTCCGGCAGTCATACAGGATCTCCCAAGCTCTAAATCGGTACCCAGAGCGGATTCATACTTCGTGTGTCAATTCCGAGCATACCGTCCTAAACCAATTCTCCTCGGGGCAAGACTGCAACCAAGCAAGCAGGTCCGCCGAATCGCAATTAGTGGCTTTCGTGAGTAAATAGCAGCCCGCCTGGACTCGCTCAACCTCGAACTCGTCTCCGGCGCGAATGCCATAGAGACGGCGTAGCGCGGTCGGCAAAGTTACTCGACCGTCGAAAGAAACGCTGGTTCGCATGCTGCTAAGATGGCATCGTTCGATGCTTCCGTCAAACGGCTCCGTGCCTGGAATTGCGGCGTTGGCAGCATGCAAGGCGCTTCGCAGGGGCACGTCAGACGGGTATAATGAAGCCGTTGGCTGTTGCTTCGGGCAGCCGATCCCGCCAGGTAATTCCTCCCACCCAACTCGTATTCCGGCGCCGCTTCCGGTGACCGATTCGGCCGGCTGCCTGCATGACGCCCTTTGATTTTCAGCCTCGCACCCGCCTCGTCTTCGGTCCTGGCAAGATCGACACGCTGGGCGAGCTTGCGTCGGAGATGGGGGCCCGACGGGCGCTGGTCGTCAGCGATCCGGGGGTGATTGCCGCGGGCCACACGGCGCGCGGCATCGCGGCTCTGGAAAAAGCGGGTATCAAGACACACCTTTTTGACGGCGTGCACGAAAACCCGACGACCGATGACGTGGCCGCGGGAGCGAAGGTCGCCAAACGGCACGATCCGGAGCTGCTCGTGGGCCTGGGCGGCGGGAGCTCGATGGACTGCGCGAAGGGGATCAACTTCCTGTATTCGTGCGGCGGCGAGATGAAGGACTATTGGGGGGTCGGCAAGGCTCTGGCGCCGATGCTGCCGATGATCGCCGTGCCCACGACCGCCGGCACCGGGAGCGAGACGCAGTCGTTCGCCCTGATCAGCGACGCCAAGACGCACGTCAAGATGGCCTGCGGCGACAAGAAGGCGTCGTGCCGCATCGCCGTGCTCGATGCCGAGCTGACTATCAGCCAGCCGTCGCGCGTCACGGCCCTGACCGGCATCGACGCCCTGTCGCACGCCCTGGAGACCTTCGTCACCACGCGCCGCAACCCGATCTCGCTGGCCTTCAGCCGCGAGGCCTGGCGGCTGTTGGCCAGCAACTTCGCCAGCGTGATCGCCAATCCGACCGATATCGACGCCCGCGGCAGCATGCTGCTAGGCGCATCGCTGGCCGGGCTGGCGATCGAAAACTCGATGCTCGGCGCCGCTCACGCCTTGGCGAATCCGCTGACGACGATGTTCGACGTCCCCCACGGCCAGGCAGTCGGCGTGATGCTGCCGCACGTGATCCGCTTCAATGCGACGCACGTCCAGCGGCAGTATCTCGACCTATTGCGCGAGGCGGACAACGGCAGCGGGCCGCTGCCCGGCCTCGATGGCGGCATTGAGGGCCTGGCAGACTTTGTCACGTCGCAACTGGCCACGGCGGGCCTGGGGACACGGCTGCGGCCGCTGGGGGTCGATCCGGTGAAACTGCCTGCCTTGGCGGCTCAAGCGGCCAGGCAATGGACCGCGACGTTCAACCCGCGCCCCGCGCCCGAGGACGAGCTTTTGGCCCTGTATCAGCAGGCGTTTTGATAGAATGGCGTAATGTCATCCCGCAGCGAATACTAACCCGAAGCGTCAGCGAGGCTAGCTTGGCGAGTCGTCCCACAATCCTCGCTGACGCTTCGCGCTTGGTAATGGAGGTCGCACGCATGAATCCGACGCGCCGAGATTTTCTGGCAGCGACTGCCGCTCTGGGGGGCGCAGCGATCTGCCGAGCCAGGCTGGCGGCCGCCGACGCTCCGCCGACAAGCCCCGTGACCGTCACCGCCAAATCCTGGCCGCTCTTTCGCGGCGACACGCTCGCCAGCGGCGTCGCGAAAAGCACGCTGCCCGACAAGCTCGATGTCGTCTGGACCATGAAGGTCGCGGGCGGCGCTTTCGAAAGCACACCCGCCATCGCCGACGGCGTCTGCTACGTGGCCGATATGGACGGCAAGCTCTATGCCCTGAACCTGGCCGACGGCAAGGAGATTTGGACCCATAAGATCGACAGCGGCTTCATCGCCTCGCCGTCCGTACGCGGCGAGCTGTTGTACCTGGGCGACATCGACGGCAAGTTCTACGCCTTCGATCGCAAGGCGGGCGGCCCGCCGAAGTGGACCTTTCAGGCCGACGCTCAGATCGATTCCGGCGCGAACTTCTGGAAAGAGAATCTGCTCTTCGGCTCGCAAGACGCGCACCTATATTGCCTGAATGCCGCCAGCGGCGAGCTGGTCTGGAAATTCGCGATTCAGGACCAGATTCGCTGCATGCCCACGGTAGTCGGCGATCGCTCGTTCGTCGCCGGGTGCGACAGCACGTTTCACATCATCGATCTTATGCAGGGCAAGGAGGCCGCCGCCGTGCCGATCGAGGCGCCCACC
>JAKEHX010000403.1 GCA_022614795.1 Planctomycetaceae bacterium
AACCGCGGAATCGCGCTGATCGCCGGCACCGGGTCGCTGGCATGGGGCCGAAACGAGGCGGGAGAAACGGCCCGCTGCGGCGGCTGGGGATATCTCCTGGGGGACGAAGGAAGCGGATTTGCCATTGCCATCTCCGGCTTGCGGGCGGCCATGCGAGCAGCCGACGGCCGCGGCCCACAAACGGACCTCCTGCCCCACTTTCTGCACCATCTCGGCGTGCCGAGTTCGGACGCGCTAATCACCAAGGTCTATTCGCCCCACATGACGCGCGAATCGCTCGCCGCGCATTCTAAAGTCGTGTTCGATCTGGCCAGCACCGACGAAGTAGCCGGGAGCATCGTCAAGGCGGGAGTCGAGGACCTCGCCGAAATGGTCGCCGCCATTGCACGCCAACTGAACCTGTCTGCGGGCGGATACACTCTGGCGATGTCCGGCGGCGTCCTCCTTCACCAGCTCAACTTTGCGGATCGCGTGCTGCGAGCGGTGCTCGATCGTCTGCACCGGCAACATCTGAAACGGCCTGGCAGCTTTGCGATCGTCGAAGAGCCCGTCCAGGGCGCCGTCGCGCTGGCCCGAGCCGCTACGTAGTCGGCTGCTTGCAATTTGCATTTCCTGTTTTGCATTTTGCAATCGGAGCGGCAAATCATTGCAAAGTGCAAAACAGGAATTGCAAAGTGCAAATTGAGCGCGCCAATTGCCGCCACGCCGAATCAGTCTCGCGTCATGTCCCACACGGAGTGTGGGACTACCTTACTACTTCAGCTCGTGGTCCTCGGGCTTGACCCCTGCCTTGAAACCGTTGAACTTGAAGTTTGACGGTTGATAGTCGCCGACCAGCTCGACGCTGGATTTCTCCGGAATCTTGTCCTCCAGGCCCGCGGCCCAGTAGCAGGCGTTGACCAAGAGCCGCCGCGTCCCTTCGGTCACCAGGTCATTGGCCGCGCCAATCGTCGAGGTGAACGTGCGGGCCGGCTTGCCCGCCGCTCCCGTGTACGTCTTCGTCCAGGCGATCGGCATCATCGGGTCGTTCTGCTGCCCTTCCACCGGCTTGTCGTCGGCCTTCATCCCGACCAGCACCTGGCCCAGCACCAGCGGCTGGCTGTCGCCCGGCAGCGGCAGGCGGACGCCATAGACATCCGACGGCCCCCAAATATCGCCGTCCTTGATGCCGCGGAGGATCGGGTGGCTCTCCTGCCCCTTCGCGACAATCCCCCGCGTGCTTTGCGAGCCGTGCTTGCCGTGATGGCTGATCCACGTCTCGCCGAGCACTTGCCGGCCGAAGCCTTGCTCGTAAGCCGGGTCCTTGCTGGTCCAGGTGTATTTGCCGTACGTCGCCGACTTCGTGTTGAAGGCGTGCGTCGCCGTCCGGATGCCGATGATCGGGCGGCCCGACTCGATGTAATCAACCAGGTACTTCATCTGCTCGTCGGGCAAATCGCGGAAGCGGGTGAAGATCACGAGCAGATCGGCCGACTCGAGCGCCTCCAGGCCCGGGATGTTGCTGATGTTGGGGTTGATCGTGCTGTCCTTCGGGTCGATCGGAAACAGCACCGTGCATTTGAAGCCGTGATGCCGGGCCAGAATCTTCCCCAGCTGCGGCAGGGCCTCCTCGCTGCGGTATTCTTCGTCGCCGGCCACGAGGACGACGTGTTTTCCCTTCCCCGGCCCTTCGCTTCCTTCATAGACCACTCCGGCGGCGTGTGCTGCCGACGTCAAGCACCACAGCGAAAGAATCAAGACGGCAAATGTGCGAATTGAGGACAACATGGCAGGGATTCCAGATTTAGGGGACGACAATTGAACGTGCGAACCTTACTTCTGATCCTCCAGCCGCCACTCGGAGTGCGTGACCAGGGCGCCCTCCTCGAAGTACGACACGCTCGACATCGTCCGCAGGCACTGAAGGAAGGCGAGGACCGCGTGGACATGGTCCTTGACTCCCTGGAGTGCCGCGCGCATCGCTGCCGTATCGCCGGCCGCCTCCGGCCCTGCGCCAGTCGGAATTTCGGTCGACTGGTTCAGGCCATAGTCGATCCAGGGTGCCGCCGCCTCCAACAGCCCCGCCCAGTTCAAATACGCGGCTGACGCGAGTGGCTTGCCGCGCCGCGCCAGCGGCCCATCCAGCGCCGGCGGCGTCGGCTTCAATAGTCGCAGGCTGACCTTCGGCAACAGCGACAAGGCCAGGAAACTGCTCGACAAGCCGGCGTTGGGAGCAACCTGCGTATCCAGCCCCAGCTCCCGCGGCAGGTTATAGAAATAGACCGTCCCTTCCGGGAACTCGCGCCACAGCGGCATCGTCAACTCGACCTCGGGAATCTGCTCCGGGGCAATCTTGTGCAGCGCCTTCATCGCGTCAGCCGCGATCAGGAAATACTCGCCAGCCGCCCGCTTCACCTTGGCCGCGTCGCTCACGCCATAGACCATGCCGATCTCCAGCATCGGCAGCGGCCTGGCGGCCTCGGGCATGGCCGCATGCCACTGCTTGTGGGCCAGCTTGGCGTCAAGCACCACGGCCCCCTGGCCATCGGCAAAGGCTGGTATCCAGAGGTCTCGCGTCACCTGATCCAGGCGGGCCAAAAGCGGCGTGAACTCCGCCCGCGCCCGGCTGTACTGTTCGCGCACCTCCTCGTCAAGCTGCGGCAGGCCGATCTGCTCGCCGTAATAGAGGCCCCGGCCCAGCCATTTCACGAGCAGCTCGTAATCCTGCGGTGCGAACTTGCCCCGCGCCGCGGCAAATCCCAGCGGATCGCCCCCCACGTGATCGAGGATCGTCAGCGGTTTGGAACCGTCGATCCCCAATTGCTCACCCCAATCGTAGGAGAAACCTTCCAAGCCACGCGCCGACATGAATCCAAACGACATCCGCGCCCCGGGCTTGGGAATATACTTCTTCAGATCGGCGGCCAGCGACCGGGCGTCGGCAATCAGCTCCTTCTGCAAATCAGCATCCAGCCCAGATAGCGGCAACGCCTGCTCGGCCATCGAGACGTAGTTGTCAATCTGCAAATCCGTCGAGTTGCTCTTCTCCAGGAACTGCTGGCTGATGTAGCTGATCGAGGTGAGCGGCCTGTCCGCGTGCTTCACCAGCGGCGCGAGTTCCGGCTGATCGATGAGCAGCTTCCCCTGGCCGAGCCTGGCGAGCTGCTCCGTCGTTTCGCCGATCGACAAGAGCAGGTAGCCCTCGCGGATGCCCAGGCTGATCGTCAGCGTGCGGGACTTGAGCTTCTCGATCACCTTGTCCATGGCAGCCTTCGACTCGGCGTCGTCGGGCGGCGGGATCTGGTCCCACGGGAGCAGCGAGCCGTCGAGCTTCAGCGTCAAAAACTCGCTGCCGCCGATTTTCTCGCGGATAAGGCGGCCCTTCCACTGAGCATGCTTGTCCAGCTCGGCATTGGCCAACTTTTCGAGCCGGGCGATTTGCGCTTCGGTCCGAGTGAGGTCGGTGAGCTTGAAACCGATGACCGTGTGCGGGAGTCGGAGCTTGCCGGCGTCTTTGTCCATCAATTCGGCAAGGCGTTTGGCAAAAATATCTTCCTCGCGCTGGCCGGTCTTTTTCGCCTCGAGTTCAGTCGTGTTAACCGCTATGCCAGTCTGATTAATGGCCCCCAGCGTTTCGCCATAGCCCGCATCGCCATAGATGAAGAACTCGTGCGAGAAGCCGTCGAGCACCAGGCCGATGAGCTGCTTGTTCTCCGGCAGCTCGAGCTGGGCCCATTCCGATGGAAACGGCGAATCGGGAGGCGATTGCATGATCGCGCGGGCTTTCTCCAAATAGTCTTTGATCCCCGGAAGCTCCAGCAGCCTGGCCCACGCCTTGCTGCCGGCGATCGCCCCGATCTGCTCCTTCATCCGCAGCCTGACCGAATAGAACGCGGCATCCGCGGGGACGAACTTTAGCGACGTCGTCTCCTTCAAATCCTCAGCCGGCGCAGCGCCGGCCAGGGCCAACCCCATCGCAATCGCCAGCCCACAAGCCACCAGCCAGCGCGCCACCAGCAGGCGCGCGCACAAGTGCAGAGAGAATGCCATCATGAAATCCCCCGATGATTGCCGATCCAACTTTGCCTGACACCGCCGCCAGCACGTCCCTCTTCTACTCGCTGGCGCGTCCAATCGCAAATCAAAAAGTGGGGCAGGCTTCCAACCTGCCGTTGGGCGATGCCAAGCCCCGACAGTGATCGGAGTCACGCCCGCTCGAACCTATACCAAAACAATTTTTTCTCATCGCCGTTTTCTCTCCCAACTCTTTGCCGCTCTTCACCTTGCAACTCTATGCGCGATTCTTCCGTGGAATAGTTAAGCCCGCGCTTGGTAACGCCGATCATCCTGTGCGTCCTACCAGTGATTATCGCCGCGAAAAATCGCTCCTTTTTTCTCCTGCTTAACGCTCACATCTCATTGCCTGACAACGACTTGCAACATTCCCATCGCCTAAACTTCGATAAACTTCACTAGAGGTACTAGAGTTAGACCCCCCGCTTGGAACTTTGACGTGGTCGCCCGTCGCCGAGGAGCACCGCGCGCCGCAGGCCACTCTACTGCCAGTCATATTCCTGTCCTCCATTTTCCTGTTGGCCGCCCATCGCTGGGAACTGTCAAGCACTTTCACGGCCACGACTTTTTCTTTCTCCGCTGGCATCTGGGAATGGTCGGCGAAGCCGATTGCGCCCCTCTGATTCTCGCGCCGCACGAGCGCGCCATCGCCCGCAGTCGGCTCGGCGATTGACGCCGTTTGACCGCCGTAGTGCTCCCGAGCGCATGCCCGAGGGAACGGAATTATACCACGCCGAGGTTCAGACTCTTAAGAAACTCTTAAACAGTTGCACCTATCGCCCTCGCCGATTCGCCGCAACCCCTTTCGCCCACACATCTTTCGCGCGCCAAGTTATTTCTACAACGTTCTCATATAATTCTGTACAAAAACTCCGGCGGTCCCAAACGGGGGGCAAGCGCCGACTGCCCTGGCCTTTGGTCGACAGCCCGCCCCGCATCTGGCATCCCACTCTCCGCCCAGATAATCTGCTCTCGGAACAAATCGCAAATCAGTCAATTCGAGGGTGC
>JAKEHX010000404.1 GCA_022614795.1 Planctomycetaceae bacterium
CATCTCTGTGGACTACACGGTCGCGCCCCGAGCCAAATGGCAGCAGATTACGGACGAGGTGATCGCGGTCGTTCAGGGACTGAGCAAAGAGGGGCACACGCTGAAGGACATCGCCCTGTTTGGCGACTCGGCGGGCGGCGGGCTGGCCCCCGGCGCCGTGCTCAAGATGCGCGACCAGAAGCTGGGAATGCCCGCGGCCGTGGTGGTGTGGTCGCCGTGGTCGGACATCACCGAGACCGGCGACACGTACGTGACCTTGAAGCACGCCGAGCCGACGTATCTCTATGAGACAATCCTCAAACCGTCGGCGGCCGCGTACGCCGATCCGAAGGACCAGAAGCACCCCTACGTTTCGCCCGTCTATGGCGACTACACCCAGGGGTTCCCGCCGACCTTGATCCAGGGCGGTACCAAGGAAATCTTTCTGAGCAACTTCGTGCGGCAGTATCAGGCCCTGGACGCCGCCGGCCAGACCGTCAAGCTGGACCTCTACGAGGGCCTGCCGCACGTCTTCCAGGGGCAGTTGCCGGAGGCGCCGGAATCCAAACTGGCCCTGAAGAAAATGCGCGAGTTCCTACTGTTACATCTTGGGAAATGAGCCGCTTGCGCCGCTCAGGAGAATTGTCATGGCGCAAGCCTCGGCGACTGGTGACGCCGCGGCTACGCTAAGAGCACGTGTCGATTCGGCCCTCGGCGTGAACCGGCGAATCCTGGATTTCCGCATTGAAGCCTACGGCTTCCGTCCGGATAGCTTGCCATTGGTTTCCTAATGCACCTGCCAGGCCGCTGCTTGGAGCCGCTTCTCGGCTGCTATGGCGACAAGATCGTATGGTCGGCGAACATCAAGTTGGTTTTGGAGTGATGGAACGCGGCCGGGCCGCTCAGGCTCGGGATGATCTTCACGATTCCAAAGCGGGGGTCTGCTATGTTCACACGATTGCTCACGGTTGCTCTGAGCGTCACCTTGACCGCGCCTCTGTTTGCCGACGGCTCAACGCCACCAGTGAAGCTCGACCCGGCGCCAAAGCCGCTCCAGTCCGATCCGACGGTCAGGATCGATTACGACATCATCTACGTGCGGGCGCCGCGCGTACTCAAAAGTGCTTCCGGTAAGGACGTTCCGACCGCCTGGCCCGAATTCGGCCATCCGACGCGGATCGACCCGGGCTATGACCTCATGCTGCTCAAGCCCGATGGGACAGAGGAAGTGCTCGTTCCCGGCGGCCAGGGGGCGGTCACCGATCCGTTCGTCTCCTTGGATGGCGAAAGTGTTTACTATGCCTACCATCACAACCCGAAGGCAGGGGAGTGGGCCGCGGGCGCCGACATCTACAAGGTTCATGTCAAGACGAAGCAGATCACCCGTCTGACGGACCAGGTTCACACGCCCAACACGGGCGTGGCGGATTGGGCCCAGGGCTACCGCACTGCCGAGAAGGGCAAGACGCACCTCCCGTACGGCGTGTACAACCTCGGCCCCTGCCCGCTGCCGGGCGGCAAGATCGCCTTCACGAGCAACCGCGACGCGGTCAAGACGCCGCGCGGCTATCCGCAATACGCCCTGCAACTCTTCGTCATGGACGACGACGGGAGGAACGTGGAGAAGATCGGCCATCTCAACGTAGCCGGCGCCTTACACCCCGTCGTGCTCACCGACGGGCGCATCCTCTTCAGCACGCTTGAGTCGCAGGGCCTGCACGGCGGCATCGCTTGGGGTATGTGGACCATTCATCCTGATGGCAGCAACTGGGAGCCGGTCATTAGTGCCTTCCACGACGCGAACGGCTTCCACTTCCACACGCAGCTCACCGACGGCAGTCTGATCATCGAGAACTACTACAACCAGAACAACCGCGGCTTCGGCACGCACGTCAAGCTGCCGCTCCGAGCGCCGGAAGGCACGCCGGCGTTCGGCCCCGCCCGTTCGCCCGCCGGGCCCAATCCGAAAATGCGCATGCTCTTCTCGAACCGTTGGGGCGAGCATCGCTTGCCGTTCCAACCCTATGGCATCGAGATGCTCACGCGCTTCGCGACCTGGGAGGATCGCGCCGCGGCGCTGTCCGATCCGGCGGATGCGAAGTCGCCGCGCGTCGGGAAGGTCACGCAGCCGTCGGGCGCGCCGGATAATCACCTGCTCACCGTCTGGTCGCCGGGCGCGACGCCGAACGCCAATGGCCCGGTGCGCGCGGACATCCACGCCGGCATCTACCTCATCAAGGACGGCAAACCGATCGACGAGCCGGCAGGGATGCTGCGCATCAAGCACGACGCCGATTACAACGCGCAGTGGCCGCGCGCCTTGGTGTCGTACAAGCGGATCTACGGCATCGACGAACCCAAGCGGCTGCCGACGTTGGCCAACAACGGCAAGCTGTCGCCGCTCCTGCCCGAGGGGACGCCCTTCGGCCTGGTCGGCACGAGCAGCCTGTACAAGCGCGAGAGCTATCCGGGTGGCATTATCCCCAAGGGAAGCGTCACCGCGACCTATCGCGAAAAAGACATCAACCACATGCTGGCCGCCTTCACCGAGGTCCACGGCCACGACAACTGGCAAAACCAAGGCGCCGACGCCGGTCTCTACACGAACAGCGACATCCACGCCCTCCGCATCCTGGCGATGGAGCCTGCCACCTCGCCCGTCGCCAACAAGTTCTACAACTTCGCCCACGAGCGCCTGCGCATCCTCGGCGAGATTCCGGTGCGCCATTTGCGCCATGTCCCCGTTCCATCCAAAGAGGGAGGCTCCCGGCTGACGCAGCCGTACGATCCGGACGGCAATCCCGACACCAGTTTTCTCGCCAAGATTCCCGCCGATGTCGCGTTCACGTTCCAGACCATCGATAAGAACGGCATGGTCCTGAACATGGCTCAGACCTGGCATCAACTCCGCCCCGGCGAAATCCGCAACAATTGCGGCGGCTGCCATGCTCATAGCCAGCCGCCGACGCTGTTCGAGAAAACCGCGGCAGCTTGGCCTGAGTACGAGGTCTTCGATCTGACCAAGCGTACGCCGCTCTTGACCGCCAAGGCGCGCGACCAGTCCGGGCGGCAATGGGACGTCACGGACGAGACCGGCCTGCGCTTCGTGCCTCCCTCAGAGGGGAGGGGAGCGGTGGTAGACGTCGAATACTGGCGCGATGTGCGGCCGATCCTCGATCGTAGCTGCATCGCCTGCCACACAGCCAAGGGTGGAAAGGAACCCGCCGGTGAACTGAACCTGGACGCCGACCACGAACTCGTTCCGGGCAACTTCAACAATCACGGCTTCAAAGGCCAACCGCCCGGCACCTACTTCCGCCTGGCGATGGACAACGGCGTCCGCTCGCAGTCGCACCAGAAGCCGCTCTACGGCAAGAAGCCCGGGCACTACTGGCGCGGTCCGCTCGCGTCGCGCTACGTCGCCAAGTTCCAGTCGCGGCGCAGCCTGCTCATCTGGCAGATCTTCGGCCAACGCCTCGACG
>JAKEHX010000405.1 GCA_022614795.1 Planctomycetaceae bacterium
AAGCGCGGCAACGACATGGTCAAGATTCTCCGGGATCAGGGCTTCAGTGCGATTCAGGGGCTGGGGGGCTATGTCTTCTTTGCCACCGGCAATGAGGAGGTCCTGCACCGCACGTTTATCTACGCGCCGGCGACTTCCAACAAGGACAGCGAGCGCGCCAAGGACAAGTATCACCTCGCGATGCGGATGCTCGACTTCCCGAACTCAACCGCTCCCACCGATCTCGATCCGCAAAAGTGGGCCCTGCCCGATGTGGCCAGCTATCTGACCTTCAACATGAAGCTGAAGGACGCGTTTAACCTGTCCGAGTCGCTGGTCAATGCCATCGCCGGCGATGAGGTGTTTTACGAAATCTGGCTCAACCTCGAAAACGACGTCAACGGGCCGAAGATCAACATCCGCAAGGAGCTGGTCGATCTCCTGGGCGAGCGCGTCACGATCCTGTCCGACGTGAAGGTGCCGATCGACCTTAAGAGCGAGCGGCTGATGGCCCTAATCGAAGTGAAGCGTCCCGACCTCGTCGCCAAGGCGCTCGAAAAGGCGTTCGCACATGACCCGGCCGCCAAGAAGAAGGTCATCAACGGGCAGGTCATTTGGGAACTGACTCAGGAAGAGGGAATTGCCGAGGATACGGAGCTGATGATCGAGGGGGCCGGCTTCGTCAGCAAGGAAGAGGGCGAAGAAGCCGAAGCCGAAGACGAGCCCCCGGCGGTGTTGCCGAACATGGCCCTCACTGTGTTTGACGGGCACTTGATCGTCTCGACGCACGTCGACTTCATCACGGAGTTCATCGAGCGGCAGGGGAAGCACACCGGCCTGGCCGCCGAGCCCGACTTCATCCGCGTCAACACCGCACGACAGCGGTTGGGTTCCAACCTCGATAGCTTCCGCTTCTTCACGCGGACCGACGAGTCCTACCGCGCGACCTACGAGCTGGTGAAGCAGAACAAGCTGCCGCAGTCGGAAACGATGCTGGCCCGCGTCTTGAACTCGCTGTTGAGCGAGAAGGAAGAAGGCGCCCTGCGGAAGCAGGCGATTGACGGCTCGAAGCTGCCGAAATTCGAAGACGTCAGCAAATACTTTGGCCCCGGCGGCTTTTACGTGCAGAGCGAACGCGACGGATGGTTCATCGTCGGCTGCTTGCTGAAGAAGGAAGCGAAGTAACGCAGGTCCCGACCGCTGGGCAGGACCTGATTGCTCGTTCCCACGCTCCGCGTGGGAACGTGATTCGACGCTCCGCGCCCCGGGCTACAACCCCGGCGCGATTTTCACGAGCTTTCCTTCCTTCGGCGCGTTCTCGTCGACCTTTTTCGGCCCGACGATCGTGATGTAAAGCGTGCCGTCCGGAGCGAACGCCATGGCCGTCGGCTTGTCGAGCGCGGCGATCTTCACGGTCTTGAGCGACGTCGCGGCGTTCTGCGGATCCGAATCAAGCCGGAACAGGCCCCCCTCGGTTTCGGCCATCCAGGCAAAGTCGGTCGCGTAGAGCAGCTTCGTCTTGGGCGAATAGGCGACCCCCGTAATGTCGTACAAGTTCGTTTGCAGATTCAAGATCTTCATCCCGGTCTTGGCGCTGTAGAAGGTCAGGAGGCTGTCGTGCGGCTTGTTGTTCTCGCCAAACTGGCCGACCACGATCTCGCCCCGTTCGCTGATCGTGATGCCGACCGGGCCATCGACCTCCACCTGTTCCTTTGTCGGAATGAACCGCTCGAGGTTGCCGAGCTTCGAGCCGGTGACATCGACTTTGGCGACCCATCCCTTCGTATCGTCGCCGTTGCAAGTCACGTAAATCGCGGTCTTGGTGGCCGCCAGGCCGTAGAGATTCCCTTCGCCGACCACGCCTTCCGCCGCTGCCAGCGGGCCGCTCTTGGACTTCGCGTCCTTGTCGAAATCGAGGGCCGGCTTGCCCGCGTCGGGCACCGTGTAAACGCGGATGTACTCCTCGCCGTCCTTGAAGCCGCCGTCGCCGACGACCAGCGTGTTCTTATCGAGAAACACGAGGCCCAGCGGGCCGATGTCATAGAACGGCCCTTTCCCAAAGACATCTTTCGGGAAGCCGGTGATCACTTCCTCGAGCTTCCCATCGACAACCCGCACGACCCGTCCCGCCGCGCTATCGGCCACGAAAACGTGCCCCGTCTCCGGCTGGACGGCCACGCCACAGGGGTTGGAAAGCCCGCCGACGACCGTTTCGACCTTGGCTTCCTGCGCGAAGGCTGCCAGGCACCAGCCGGCGGCCACTGCGAAGCAGATACTTGTAAGCGTACGGTTCATGGCTGTGATTCTCCGTGGGGTAGTAGGACGGACTTTCAATCCGTCGATGCGATCGGGCGGGAAGGGATAAAGGACGGCGTTCAATTCCGTCCTGCAAAGCGGCTAAGGCAATTTGGGCGGAGCAATGTCGGGATACGACGTGCTCGTCAAACCTTCGGTCAGAAACGCGACAAGATCGGCCTTCTCTTGCGTTGTCAGCTTGAGGGCGAAAATCGACTCGTCGAGCTGCGGATTATTGAATCCCCCTTTGTCGTAATAGTCCACGACTTCCGGCAGCGTCTTGAACCGCCCGTCGTGCATGTAGGGGGCGGTACGGCTGATCTCGCGAAGCGTCGCGGTCTTGAAGCCCCCTTTGTCGCCGAGCACTTTCGTGACTTCGAACCGGCCAGGATCGGGCTTTTCCTTCTCCATGCCGACGCCAACGTTGTGGAACGAGAAATCCGAGAAGCTGTGCCCGGTGTGGCACGAGGAGCACTGCCCTTTGCCAAAAAAGACCTTCATTCCGCGCTGCGCCTGCTCGGAAAGGGCCGTCTTGTCGCCCGCCTTGAAGCGGTCGTAAGGAGCGTCGCCGGAAAGAACAGTCCGCTCGAAGGAGGCGATCGCCTTGGCAATGCCCTCGGACGTCACGTCCGTGTTGAACACCTTGCGGAACGCGGCCCGGTAGCCGTCGAGCTTATTGAGCTTCGCCACGACTTCGTCAAGCGACATGTCCATTTCAATTGGATTCTGGATCGGTCCCAAAGCCTGTCCCTCCAGAGCCAAGGCGCGGCCGTCCCAGAATTGCATGTCCGAATAGGCCGCGTTGATAATCGTGGGGGCGCTGCGGCCGCCGACTTGCCCGCGGACGCCGGTGGCAAATGCCTCGCCGTTCGACCAGCCCTTCTTCGGATCGTGGCAGCTCGCGCAGCTAATCGTGTCGTCCCGCGACAGCCGTTTGTCGAAATAGAGCTGCTTGCCCAATTCCACCTTGTCCGCCGTCAGCGGATTGTCGGCGGGAATCGTCAGCGGCTTGAGGCCCAGGGGCGGCTGGCCGAGCATTGGCTCAGCGGACGCAGCAAACCGCCCGGCAACCGGCAAAAGCAAGACGGCAACAGCAAAGACACAACGACGCATCGGCTGGCTCCCAGCCAGTGGCACAGTGACACCACCGGCGAATCGCGAGGGGAAATCAAAGTCCAGGCATTCTTGCTTACGCCAGCGTGGGGAGCAAGTGGGACGGCCTCTAAACCGCCATGCCGCGGCTGCGTTCGAAGGCGGCGATCTTGGCCTCGTGCTGAAGCGTCAGGGCAATGTCGTCCAGGCCGTTGAGCAAATTGTGGCGGCGTGCCTCGTCGACCTGAAAGGGCAGGGACAGACCCTGCTGGTCGGTGATGCGGCAAGCGTTCAAATCCACGGTGAGCCTGTAGCCCGGTTTCGCAGCCCGCTGAAAGAGGTCCTCGACCTGCTCCTCGCTAAGGCGAATCGGCAACACGCCATTCTTAAAGCAGTTGCTATAGAAAATGTCGGCGAAGCTGGGCGCGATAACGACCCGAAAGCCGTAGTTCTCGATCGCCCAAACCGCATGCTCGCGACTCGAGCCGCAACCGAAGTTGCGGCGGGCCAGGAGGATCGACGCGTCTTGCACTGCCGGCCTGTTCAGCTCAAACTCCGGTCGCGGCCTCTTGCCATCGTCCTGGTACCGCCAATCGAAGAATAGAAACGGACCGTATCCGCTCCGCTCGATCCGCTTGAGGAACTGCTTGGGGATGATCTGATCGGTATCGACGTTGGCCCGGTCCATCGTGGCGACCAGGCCGGTGTGGGCGGTGAAGGGCTGCATTGCGATTTCAGGTTTTGGATTTCAGATTTCAGATTTGCGAACAGGAGACGGCGGACGTGCTAGGCCCGATAGTCCCATTCCCTCACATCCACCAAATGCCCAGCCACGGCGGCGGCGGCGGCCATCGCGGGCGAAACGAGGTGCGTCCGGCCCCCCTTTCCTTGACGGCCTTCGAAATTCCGGTTGCTGGTCGAGGCACAGCGCTCGCCCGGCTCCAGCTTGTCGGGGTTCATCGCCAGGCACATCGAGCAGCCCGCCTCGCGCCATTCGAAGCCCGCTTCCTTGAAGATGCGATCGAGCCCTTCCGATTCGGCTTGCCGCTTCACCTGCCCGCTGCCGGGAACAACCATCGCGTGAACGGTGCCGGCAACGTGATAGCCCTTCACCACGGCGGCCGCGGCCCGCAGGTCGCCGATGCGGGCGTTGGTGCACGAGCCGATGAAGACCCGGTCGATCGTAACGTCCATCAGCGGCGTGCCGGCGGCCAGGCCCATATATTCCAGGGCCCTGGCGGTCGTTTTCTGCTCGGTCGGATCGGCAAAGTCGCTCGGGCTGGGAATCTTGGAAACCACCGGCGCAACCTGGCCGGGGTTCGTGCCCCAGGTCACTTGGGGCGAGATGTCTTTGGCCTGGAACACAAGCGATTTGTCGTATTTCGCGCCCACATCGGTCGGCAGTTGCTTCCAGCGGGCGACCGCCCCGTCGTAATCAGCCCCCTGCGGAGCAAATTCGCGGCCGCGAATGTACTCGTAAGTCTGTTCATCGGGGGCGATCATGCCCGCCCGCGCTCCCGCCTCGATCGACATGTTGCAGACAGTCATTCGCTCTTCGATCGACAGGCCGCGGACCGCCTCGCCCGTGTATTCAATGACGTAACCGGTGCCGCCATCGGTAGTGATCTGCCCGATCAAATACAGGATGAGGTCTTTCGCCGTAACGCCTCTCGGCAGCGGCCCTTCCACGCGCAGCTCGAGAGTCTTGGGCAGCGATTGCAACAACGTCTGCGTCGCCAACACGTGCTCGACCTCGCTCGTGCCGATGCCAAAAGCCAGCGCTCCAAAAGCACCATGGGTCGCCGTGTGGCTGTCGCCGCAGACGATCGTCATTCCCGGCTGCGTGAGGCCCAACTCCGGCCCGATCACGTGCACGATTCCTTGGCGGATATCGTTCATGTCGTAGAGGCGAATGCCAAACTCGCGGCAGTTCTTGCGAAGAGCCTCGACCTGCGCCAGCGAAACCGGGTCGGCGATCGGCAGGCTGCGGTCGGTCGTCGGAATGTTGTGATCGGGCGTTGCCACCGTCAGTTCAGGCCGCCGCACCTTTCGCCCGGCCAGCCGCAGCCCCTCGAAGGCCTGCGGACTGGTCACTTCATGCACGAGCTGAAGGTCGATGTAGATGATCGCCTGCTTCCCAGCTTCCGAGAGGACGAGGTGGCTGTCCCAGATTTTCTGGAACATCGTGCGGGGCGGGCTGGCGGCTGGGGCGCTGGTCATGGCGGAAGTGCTTACAGAATCGAGACTTAGAACCGGCCGGGGTATCGGCGAACCGGCTGATACTCCTACTATACCACCGTGGCACGAAAACGGCTCGGGGCAGGAATCGTCGGCGGCGACTAGACGCGAATCGCCAGGCCCGGGTTCGCCTACTCGTTCACATTCGTTTCGAGGAACCGCGCCAGGCGGTGAAAATCGCTGCTGGGATCGATGTACCGGACGACCGTCACCAGCGTGTGCGGATCGATAAGCCGTTCGAAAGGGACAAAGTGCAATTGCAATTGCCCGACCACCGAAACCATCACGCCGTTGAGCCCCTCCTCGACCAGGGCCCGATACCCTCCCACGCCGAGTTGGCTCCCCAGCATAACGTCGAACGCTTGCGGCTTGGCGCATCGCGACTCGTAGCCAAGCTGAAGCCCCGTCACCTTGCGGTTCTTGCCCGTCTGCTGCTTGTAGGCGTCGCTGACCAGCTTGGCGAACATGCGGCCGAGGTTGACGTGCGAGATCGAAATGTGCCCATGTTCATCGCGGGGAATGCCCTTGAGATATCGCATCGGCAAAAGCTCGGCCATCCCTTCCGCCAGCACGATCACGCCAAAGTGCTTCCCCTCGGCGTCGCGAGCCGTCATCGTCTTCACGATCCGATTCACGACCCGATCGACATCCATCACTTCGCGGGTCTCGGTGATGCCCGTATCGGGGTCGGTCGTCGTTTCGCTGACGCGGTAGCTGCCGATGATGTCCTCGACGCTGATGACCAG
>JAKEHX010000406.1 GCA_022614795.1 Planctomycetaceae bacterium
AGGACTTCCGCTCGCGGAGCGAGCGGACCACGGGGGAGACATGGCTCGCCGAAGCATCGCGGGACTGCGGGCCATCGTCACCGGCGCGTCAAGCGGCATCGGGCGGGCGCTTGTAATCGAGCTGGTTCGTGGCGGAGCCAACGTCGTGGGACTGGCGCGGCGCGGCGAGCGGGTGGCGAAGTTAGCGGCAGAAGTTGCCGCGCCCGAGCGCTTCGCCTGGATTGCTGGCGATGTGACCAGCCGCGAAGACCGCGCCGCGGCACTGGCCTTATGCCGCGAGCGATTCGGCGGCCTCGACGCACTGGTCAACAACGCCGGCATCGGCGCGCTCGGCTCGTTTGCCGCGGCTGACGAAGCCCGGCTGCGGCAGGTTTTTGAGGTCAACTTCTTTGCCCCGGCCGAATTCACGCGCGAGGCATTGCCGGCGCTTCGCCAAGGCAAAGCGCCGATCGTCGTCAACGTCGGCTCGGTCCTGGGCCACTTTGCGGTCCCCGGCAAGAGCGAATACTGTGCGAGCAAGTTCGCGCTGCATGGCCTTTCAGATGCACTGCGTATCGAGCTCGCGCGCGAAGGAATCGATCTGTTGCTCGTCAGCCCGAGCACCACCAGCAGCGAGTTTTTTGACGTTGCAATTGGCGAGCGGGAGGCGGCGGCCTTCCGGTTCGGCTCCACGCCCCCTGAAGCCGTCGCCCTCGGCATCGTCCGCGCCATTCAAGCCGGCCGCCGCGAGATTATCCTTTCCGCCAGCGGCAACTTGCTGGTCTGGCTCGATCGACTGTGCCCGCTGCTGGCACAGTGGGTGCTGTCGCGGTGGGGGTAGGGTGCATGAGCGGTAGCGAAATGCACCATGATCGGTTGGGGTTGGCAATGGTGCATTGCGTTGCACTCATGCACCCTACGTCTTCGCGCGGCGCAAGTTCAACTCCAGCAGCTTCGCCAGCAGCTCGTCGTCGGTGAGTTGCGGGGACCAGCTGTAGGCGGTGAAGACGGCCTGATCGAGCTTCTTGTGAGCCAGGTCGAGCCAGGCGGGGCGGTGGTTGTAGAGGTTGGTGAGGGTCCGTTTTTTGAGTTCCTTGGCACAGGCCTGGTCCTTGGGGACGAGGCGGGGATAGCGGACGGTGGCTAATGACGATTTTGGATTTTCGATCTTGGGTTTTGGATTCGAGACAGATTTCCTTTCAGTCGTAGTCGCTTGGAATCGGCGGCGCACTGCCTCAATTATGGGAAACGCTTCGGTATAGCTCGTAATCCCCTTGCGCGCACACTCTTCACGGATGGCTTGGATCGCTTCTGGCGTCGGCGGGTTGTCGGGGCTCCACGTTGTCGGACCAATGATGCCTGCATCCAACAGTTGCTTCACACCCTCACCTATTTCTTCCCAGTCTTTGGGTGTAATCGAGCTGTAGTCGAACGGAGCAATGGTGGGGCGTTCGGGTGTGTTCATCAAGCGCCCAAGGGCATCGCGCGGGTGGTCGCTCTCGGCGATGAATCTGGCCCAGGGGCCGTCGATGCTGCCCGGGAATTCGAGGATTTCGGTGCGTGTCCACTCGGGCGGATTGAGCCAGGCGGAGCGGAGTTGATCCAGCTCTCGGGCCGCCGCGGCAATCGCCTCGCGCTGCTCAGCGGTCGGCTCGGGGAAGGGGAAAGTTTCGAAGCAGGTGGTGGGGGTGTAGCGGGGCCGCGTTTCGAGCCGCGTCCCGAGTTTCAGCCCCCACAGCTCATGGATTCGCGAGTGCAGGACGCCGAAGAAATAATCATCGTCCCGGGCGAAGGCGAAGAGCTGATGATCAGGAAGCGTTGGACGCTGCATCCAACCAAATAACCGAAACTTACCCACACTGATCGTGACCAAGAACCGTGGAAGTCGCTCCAAAGCTCCGTGCATTGCGGGGCGTGGCTCGACGTGAATCCACCACTTTTCGCGGTAAGAGTCACGCTTGTTCTTGTCACGGAGCGGCTTGACGTGCTGCTCCACATGGCGAAAAGGCGCTTCGTAGAGTGCCGCTTCTTCGCGCGAGCGGTCGATGCCGAAGTCGATGATCCAAAACCCGCGACTGCGGCGTGTCAAATCTAAACCGTTGACCCACGGAACGACGACATCCGAATTTGGGCGGCCGTGTGGATTGGGTTGGCGAAGTAGCTCAATCGCATCTGCTTCGGAAATGTCGAATGCGCCGCCTTTGGTATCTGCCATGAAGCAAATGTCGGCATTCGCTTCGAGGCGCTTCGCTTGCGTGATGTCAGCGATGCTCGACAAGTTGGAATTGATTGAACCGACCCCGCGTGAGTCGAGAAGCCGACTCGAGTCGGAACCATCATCGAATCCAACCATCGACACGTGGACATTCGCGCCATCGAGTATCCACTCGCGATCGCTTTCAGCGAAGAAGATGTCGCCGCTCTTCTTGATTGTTTGCAAGACTTCGCGATTCGCACCGCCGCGGATGCCTTGCGTGGCCAAGAGGCCGACTCGTTCGGCTTTCTTTCGCTCGATTTGCTTCCGTCCCTTTTCAAACCAATAGGCGCACAGGTCGGCCTCATGCGGGACGCGTTTCTTCCACAGCTTGAACATTGCATTGACGTAGTCGTCGCCCAGATTCGCGCGCAATAGCTTGCCGCCCAGAAACGGCGGGTTGCCGACGATGAATTCGGCGGCGGGCCAGTGGGGTTCCTTGGGGTGCGCGGGATCGGACAGGTCGAGGATCGCGTCGCGCAGCTCGATGCTCTCGATTGGCTCTAGCACGGGATTGCGCGGCGGAGTGAAGCCGTTGTCGCGCATCCACTGGAGATAGCCGATCCAGATGACGACGGAGGCCAGTTCCTGCGCGTAGGGGTTGATCTCGATGCCGTGGAGCTGCGTCGGGCGGACCTGGGGGAGCAGGCTCAATTGGTGGCCAGCGCCGAAGGTGATGATTTCCTTTTCGAGGTCCAAGAGCAGGCGGAGGGCGATGTAGAGGAAGTTGCCGCTCCCACAGGCCGGGTCCAGGACAGTGACGTGCGACAAGCGTTCGTCGAAGTCGAGAATCAGGCGGTCGAACTGCTTACGAGGCTTGCTCTCTTTCGCGGAGCGGCGGCCGGCCGCCTTTTTGGCTTCCTCGGCCAGCTTAGGGAGGAGCACTGCGCACTTTTGTTTCACCTCGGCCCACTCGCGGCGGAGCGGGGCCATCATCACCGGTTCCAAGAGCGTGCGGATGTCTTCGGAACTCGTGTAATGCGCCCCGATTTGCGACCGCTTGGCCGGGTCCAAAAGCCGCTCGAAGAGGGTGCCGAAGATATGCGGCTCGACGCTGCTCCAGTCCTGGTCGGCGGCGTCGGCCAGGTGCTGGATTTCGTCGGCCGCCAGGTCGATCACGTCGGCGTCGGCAAAGAGTCCGCCGTTGAAGTGGAGGATTTCCTCCAAGGCGAACGTGCCGCCGCTGGCCATGGCCGAGAACAGCTCGCGCAGAAAACCGCTCAGCTTCGCGGGGACGTTTTTGGACTGCTTGAGGGTGCGGGTGAAGACGCGGTTGGGCAACAGGTCGACGTCCTCGGCGAACATCGAAAACATCAGCTTCATGAGAAAATGGGCCACGTCCTGCGGCGGCACGGTGCGGACGCGCATGGCGTCGGCCACGAGGCCGAATTTTTCGCTGACCAGGCTAGTGACGCTTTGGCTGGTGATGCCGGGGCGGAGGGCGTCGGGCTCGGTGAAGAGGCGGCGCAGGACTTCGAGATTTCGCGGCTCGGCCAGGCCGTCCAGGTCGAAGTCATAGACCCGCTTGGCGGTGCCGGTGAAGTTGGTGTGGACTTCGAAGCGGTTGAGGTCGCAGACGACGAGGAGCGGCGGATTTTCGAGCGATTCGCGATATTGGAGGAGCTGGCGGTAGGCGGCGGCGAGGTCCTTGTGCTTGCCCTTGTATTCCCAGCCGAAGTGGCCGCGCATCCAAACGTCGGCCCAGCCGCGTCTCTCAACGCCATCGCCCCCTTCGGTCTTGCTGACGCCCCGTTCGAAGCAATACCAGGCGCCCTCAGGGTCGGCGGCGGCGGGCTTGGGCTGGCCCAATAGCTCGCACAGGTCGAGAAAGTGCTGCTGGCAGGCGGAGCGCTCGGAGAGATTGGCGGCCTGCCACTTGGCGATGAATTCTTGGGGGCTCACGGGCGCGTGGGAGAAGGTTCGGGCGAAAGCGGGGTATTGTACGTTCCTGACGCGGCGGGAAGCCAGCGGTGAGTTGGCGTGAGGCAAGCCCGACGCTGGCAGCGTCGGCCACGAGGATTGCGCAGTGGCGGAGGGAATTTCGCGAAAAATGGCCGGGACGGCGATTTTGGATGCAATAAGGCGGCGGGCAGGCGCATCTATACATATTGGCATGTGCGCACTATGTGCCACATGGCAATTGCTCTTTCTCAAATTGGTGGAAGGGACGAGGTTTGGGCCTCAAAGCGTCGCGAGGTTTTGAACAAGGAGCCGCCAATGGCCGCGAGGCTTAACGGAGGCCTGTTTTCCCGTGGGTTAGCTTTTCCAAAAGGGGGGCGTAACTCTAGTACCTCTAGTAGACGATAGCGACTTTCAGGCATTGATAAACTGCCAGCGCCTTGGCCCGTAAGGAGTTAGGTGCTGATTAATCGTGAAAAAATTGCAAAAAATGCGCGGGGAGAAAGTGTTGTAGAACGTCGCCCTGGCGGCGAGGAAGGGAGGAATGTTCGCCCCCAGCTCCTGTGCAAAGCCCTGACCATTGGTCAGGGTGTTGGGCGCTCAACCGATGCGATTCCAAGCCCTCTCGCCGAAGGTGAGGATCAAGCGAGCTTCACCCCGACCACTGGTCGGGGCTTTAGAGCAGCGTGGCCTCGCTGCGGGGGTCGAGGGCGTCGCGGAGGCCGTCGCCAAGCAGGTTGAAGCCAAGGACGGTGAGCGAGATTGCCGCGCCGGGGCCGATGGCCAGCCAGGCGTTGGAGTTCCAGTAGGTCTTGGCCCGGGTGAGCATCGCACCCCACTCGGCGATCGTCTGGTCACCGCCCAGACCGAGGAATGACAGGCCGGCCACTTCCAGAATCGCTGTCCCCAGGCTCAGGCTGGCGAGCACCACCACGGGACTGATGAGCGATGGCAGGATCTCGCGCGTGACGACGTGCCACCACGACGCGCCAAAGGCCCGGCTGGCCAGAACGTAGTCGAGCTGGGCGACCGAGAGCACGGTTGCTCGCACCTGGCGGGCGAAGACCGGGACATTTATCAGGCCGACCGCGATGACGACGGCGGCCCAGCTCGGACCGTAGGCTGCTGAGACCAGGAGGGCAATGAGTACGCTGGGAAAAGCCAAGGCCACATCGATGGCCCGCATCAGTAGTGAATCGAGCCGGCCTCCGAAATAGCCAGCTATTGCTCCGATGGGCGTGCCCAGCACGACCGCCAGCAGGATGGACAAGAGCCCGGCCGACAGCGACAGCCGCGAGCCGAACATCACGCGGGAGAGAACGTCTTTGCCGAGCTCGTCGGTACCGAGCCAGTGGTCGGCGGTGGGGCGGCGGGCGATGTTCTCGACCGACATGGCCTGATCGAGGCGGTAGGGAGCGAGCCAATCAGCGGCGAGGGCGACAAGGAGAAACGCGGCGACGATCGCGCCGCCGGTCCAGGCCGAGGGGCTGCGGATCAGGCGGAGCCAGGAGCGGGAGGGCAGCGCTGGGTATAGCGGCGATGGCATAAGCATGGGCAAGCGAGACGCTTGCCCTACGATTTGGCAGGCTGGAAGCCTGCCCTATTAAGTCAAACGAATCCGCGGGTCGAGCCA
>JAKEHX010000407.1 GCA_022614795.1 Planctomycetaceae bacterium
ACTTCGTGCTCGGCAACCACGAACGGCTCTTGCCCGACGCCGACGAGCTGCGCAGGGCCCTTGCCGCCGCTGGCCTGACTGATCTCGGCAGCAGGACCGAGTTGCTTGCCATTCGCGGCGCCCGCATTCTCCTCGCCGGCAATGAACTCCCCTGGTTCGGCACCGCTCCCCTAGTCCCTAGCCCCCAGCCCCTAGCCCCTTCGTTCCGCATTCTGCTTGCCCATTCGCCCGACCAGCTCTACCTGGCCAAGATCGACGATTTCGATCTGATGCTCGCCGGCCACACGCACGGCGGCCAGATTCGCCTCCCCGGCCTGGGCGCGCTCATCTCGCCCAGCTGGCACGGCTGGCGCTATGCCAGCGGCGTGTTCCACGAGCCGCCCACCGTGATGCACGTCAGCCGCGGCATCTCGGGCAGCCACCCGATCCGTCTGAATTGTTCTCCGGAGATTGCGCTACTCACGCTGACCTCGTCGTAACGGGAGGGCGAGGCTCCCGCCGAGCCGCGCCGCTCGGCGGGAGCCTCGCCCTCCCGAAATCGCGCCCGTCGATAGGGGTCACTCCGGATAAAGCTGCGTCGACAGATACCGCTCGCCCAGGTCGGGCAGCACCACCACGATCAGCTTGCCGGCGTTGTCGGGCCGCCTGGCCACCTGGATCGCGGCCCAGGCCGCCGCCCCGCCGCTGATGCCGCAGAAAATGCCCTCCTGCGTCGAGAGCTTCCGCGCGGTGTCGGCCGCGTCTTCGTCTTTCACCTGCACCACTTCGTCGATGATGCTCACGTTCAGCACGGCGGGAATGAACCCGGCGCCGATCCCCTGGATCGTGTGCCGTCCAGGTTTCAAATCCTGGCCCGCCCGCTTTTGCGTGATGACGGGGCTGTTGACCGGCTCGACAGCGATCGCCTTGTAGCTGGGTTTGCGCTGCTTAATGACCTCGCTGACGCCGGTGATCGTGCCCCCCGTGCCGACGCCGGACACGAGAATATCGATCTTGCCGTCAGTGTCGCGCCAGATTTCCTCGGCGGTCGTCTTGCGGTGCACCTCGGGATTGGCCGGGTTGTTGAACTGCTGGGGCATGAAATATTTGCCCGGCTCTTCCGAGATGATCGCCTCGGCCCGCCGGACCGCTCCGGGCATCCCTTCGGCCGCGGGCGTGAGAATTACTTCCGCCCCCAGCGCCTTGAGTAGCCGCCGGCGCTCGACCGTCATGCTCTCGGGCATCGTCACGCGCAGCTTATAGCCGCGAGCCGCACAAACGTACGCCAGGGCAATGCCCGTGTTGCCGCTGGTGGGCTCGATGATGATCGTGCCGGGCTTGATCTTGCCGTCGCGCTCGGCCGCGTCGATCATCGACCGGCCGATGCGGTCCTTGACGCTCCACAGCGGGTTCATGTTCTCGAGCTTGCCCGCGATCGTCGCCACGCACCCTTCCGAGACTTTGCGAAGCAGCACAAGGGGTGTGTTGCCGATGCACTGGGTGATGTTGTTCTTGATGCCGGCGGGAAGTTTGGTCTCAGCCATGCGGGCCTCCGTGAAGTGGGCAAAATAGGGGTCGCGGCCACCCGGCTGATACTAGGGTCCACCGGCGCTTCAGGTTATTCATCCTCGCGCGGCAAGCCGTGGCGGCAATTGGACTTATGGCGGGAGTATAGCAAAATCGGCCCAGCGGGCCAAGCGCGACAGCGGTAGCAGAAGTCGCCAGACTTCTGGCGACCATCATCAAATGGCCGCCGGCGCTTCCCTTCTTTCAGCAAATCGCCGCCGCATGTCCCTTTCTCCGCAGGACAAGCGTCCCGCTTGCCCCCTTCCGTTTTCCCAATCCCTAGCGGCGTCACGCCCGCCGCACGTCAACTTCCAATCGACTCCGGAGAACGATTTCTAACGCTCAATTTTTCCTCGCACCTCCTCACCCGCTAAACTTCTCCAACTCGTTTCGCCACATGCACTTCCACCATCGCGCTCCGTCATAATTCCGCTTAACTTCTGGAAATCTTAGAACAGCTAGAATAGTTAGCCCCCGCCGTCGCCCACCGCATGTCTAGGGCCAACCAACCGCCGCCAACCCGACGCGCCAGTGAACCAACTATTCGACACCAACCCGACGCGCAAGCGAGGCGAGCCCGCGGCGCTCTCTCCCTATCTTTCTGTCATCCATCTTTTTGTCATTCTCTGAGCCCTGATCCTATTCCAAACGCATTTTTTCTACGCGACCCAATCTCGCCTAACTTCCGCGTCTGCCTCGACTTACGTCCAATTGCCACCCAGAGCCGCGGAATAGTTAGACCAACCTCGCAAATCCTCTGCCCCCCGATGCCACTGCCGGATTCCCCAGCAGTAGTTGACAGAGCAATCCAGCCCGCCCCTGCCACATTGACAGTCTCTCCATCGCACCCAGAACAAAGTGCAAATTTTTACCATTTGTTCACATCGCAAGTGCCTTCGACGTAACATCCATCCCGCCTGCGACGTACCTCCGCCCAACCCGCGGAACGCCAGCCCCGGGTAATGATGCCTTTTGATTCGCCAAAAACGAAACGCGGCGCCTAGGAATTGGGCAGATGCTACAGCTTGAATTTCCTACCTTCGGAAATTGCCACGACGTACTCGACGACCAAATAAGCGGTCACTCCGACGGAGAAAAAGGCAATTATCCCAAGGGGCACCCACACGATCGCGAGCGCCCATGTGGCCAAGACGGTCCCAGCCAAGAGGGGCGGCACAATTGCTGTCAAGGCAACGAGCGTGCGAAGCGAGTACTTCATCCCGCCCATTGTACCCGCGCACGAAAAAGCCGCGCCAGAGTAACGGACTAGAGCTTGCCGTCACGATCAGGCGCAGCGGCAGGTGCGGCAGCTGGCTTGTCAAGGCGTACTCCAATCTATGACGGCTGCGTGCCTCTGCCGGAAACACAATTCGTCAATGCGCCGAGCGGGCTCGAAGAAGAATGCGAAGCGATGAAGGGAGACAGTCCCGACGCGATACCGCACCAAATACAAGGGAGTATTGTCGCCGACATCGACGTAGTCGGCGGTGAGGTAGTATGCGCCAAAATAGAACAGTGGGAGGAGCACGACCGCCGCGACGACAATCACTACGACGGTCCAACGGCCGCGATTTTTCACCTCACCTTCCATGCCCCTGATTGTAGCCGGCGGGGAGGGGCGATTCCCGCCCCTGAGCGGAGCTTAGGAATTAGGGAGGGCGTTTTTGGCGTCACGGCGGCCGTTGCTCTTTGCTTCGAGACTTCGCTCTTTCTCCGCCAGCCGTCTTTCGGCGGCTCTCAACCAGCGCGCGAGCCATCGCTTGTCATCGGGGTCGGTTGGATCGGCGAGCTTCTCTTTGCACCGCGCAATACGCTCCTCTAGTTTGTGGATATGCCCGCGGAAGGCGTAGAGTCTGGTTGTCTTGCGTTTAGCCACAGTTCGCCCATTGTACCCGTGCACGAAATAGCCCCGCCAGATTCAAACAGCGCCGGGTTGCCAACGCCAATACTAGACGCATGGAAATAGCAAGGGTTCGCGTTGCTTATGCCGTTTCTGTCGATCCTTCTCGCTCAATGCGCCTCAAAAGTTGCTCTTGTTCCGCCTTGCGCTGCAACCGCATTTTCTCTGAGTTCAGCAGGTCCAAAATATGCCATGCTGGAACGACAGCCGACATGCCGGTATTCGACTTCACTTTTTTGTCCCTGTCTTCGTGATGGATGTACGCCTTTTGGATTCCAAGAAGCCACGGCCCTGCTGGGACGACCGGCTGTGGCGGCATAAATGACGGAGGCACAGACATGTAAACGTGGGTGTTTGTCGGAAACGAGTCATAATGGCTCGCCTCTAGTTTTGGTCCGGCAAATGGCCTGACAAACACCGGAGAACCGCTATAGCCAGGTATCGAATGCGTTTCAATGACGAAGCACGTCTCCAGCTCTCTCGGATCACCGGGATCGTCCGGAGTATCGGCAGGCATCATCCCAATGTGACCGAATCGCACGGATGGATTGTTTCTCTGCCTGCCTTCGTGGTTAATGAACCTGCCGACCATGAACACTTCGTCGCCAATTCCCACATCGTGCAGCGCTGCCTTCTCTTTGGTTAGAAACCGCGTCGTTGCGTCGATGAATAGGTATTTCAGGCCGGTTGCAAAGTCCACTGGCACAATTGCAATGTCGTGCTCCGGAGACAAGAACCAATCTTCTGCGTGAAACGGAATTACCGATGTGCGCTCGGCCGAATCGCTAGTCTTCTCCCGGTTTAATCGAACGATTGGGTGCTTCTCCGCAACGTGCTTATTGCTAATCGCATAACAGTGATAGAAGTCGCGTCTAGGACACTTTCCATCCAGCAACCATTCATCTCCAAAGCCCGGAATCGCCGCCAAAAACCCGCTGCCGCCGTGGCTTTCTCCGTTTGTTGCCATTTCCTCTGTGGGATAAAGATAAATGGAACAGTCGAGAAATCGGTTAGCGATGCGCGGCACTAGCGGCTCCTCGCGGTAAACGGCAGGGAGGTTTGAATGGCACGCTGGAAGCCTGCCACTCACGTAAACACCTTCGAAACCGGCTCCGCCTTCACCAGCCCGGGGCTCGTTCCAGCGGATGCATTCAATCCTCACGGCGTTGTATCGGGGACCGGACAGCCCCGCGCCACCCACGACAACAGCACGTCGATCAGCCACAGGTCGCCCTCGGCGTGCGGCTCGCATTCGGTGAAGGTCACGCGACCTTTCTTGTGGCGAAGCGTGATCAGGGCGGGCTCCCCTTCCCGCCGGCCCTCGCCCACCCGCAACAGGACATCGTTGGGGACCGTGCACAGGATGTCCCCAAAGCTCTTCATATGGCCCGATTGCGGGACCAGTTCTTCCACGCCTTGAAACAGCAAGTCGGTAGCCTTGCCAACCGATGCGAAGGTTTCAGCGTGCCGGAAGCCCGTATAGAAGCCGAACCGCGCCAGGTTCTCGTTGTTTCGGCCGTTGAAGGAGCCGCAGACGAGCAGGTGCCCTCCTTCGTTGACAAATCGCTCGACGTGCTGAAAGTGCGCCGGATCGCGAGCCTCCTCCCGGCCCCAATAGTCCATCGCGTTGCTGCCGCAGATGATGGTTGCGTACATCGAATAGTCCGTGCGGTTTTTGTCGAACACGTTGATCTCGTCCATCGCCAGACCAAATCGCTGGCAGGCCGCGCGGGCCCGGTTGCGTTCGTCCCCGCTGTCCGTCACGACTAAAATGCGGCCGGCGCGGCCTGGCTTGATCCTGACGGCCGCTCCCGCCAAAGTGATCTCCTCAAGCCGTTTCTCGATCTTGACTTTCACCAGGCCCGCCGCCTCGGGCTGCGCCCGCTGATACCAATGAGCCGCGCGGGATAGAGCCCCCGGCCGAAACTCCTTGGCAATCTTCTGCGCCGCATCCCACCAAAGATCACCCAGGGCCGCCTGATCCTCGGCCGACGTCGGCGGCGAAGGCAGTTCCTTCGCGGCACAGGCCTGGAGCGAAGCATCGCCGGACCTAGCCAGGTGCGCCAGGCCGGCGGTCCAGTCGTCCGAGTCGAAACACAAGAAGCCCCCCAGCACGAGATTGGCTGCGGCATCGCTGGGATCGGATTTGAGCTTCTCGCGCGCGGCGTCGAGCCGGCGGGCCGCCTTGGCGGCTTCGGTGTTCGCAGTCCGCAGCTCGGCGACCTGGGCGGCGTACTTTCGCCCAGCCGGCCGCTGCACCAGGCGGACCAGACCTTCCAGCATGCGCTGGGCCGCGTCGAATTGCTGCGCGGCCGTCGCTTGCTGGGCGAGCGGCAACACGGCCTCCAGCACCGCGCCGATGGCCGCATCGTCCTTGGCCGCGGCGACCAGCGCGCTGGCGACCTTCAAGACTTCGGCCGCGGAGTCGAGTTCATACTCCGCGGAAAGCAGATCGGTGGCATCCAGCGCCAACCGCGGCTCGCCTGCCTCGGCGGCCCAGCGCTGCGTTTCACGCAGGAGTACGTACCGCTCGGCGGGGCTATCTTGCGCGTCCTTGGCCAGCTTGAACAGTTCGGTTGCCAGCTTGAGCTTGTCGGCCGCGGTGCGTTTGGGGGCGGCGCTAGTAATGTCATTCAGCTTCTCCCGCACGGCGGCCTGGTCGGCTTCGGTGGGGACGGAGGTCTTGCGGACCGTTGAAACAATCGCTTCCGGCGATGTTCCTACGGGTGTGACCCCCACCCGCGCGAACCAGCATCCCGGCAAATACGCATAAACCGCCAGACGCCGCGGATCGGCGCCTTGGGCCCCCTCGGGCAACGTGCAATGGCTGAAATCACCGGCCCAATCGACGACCACTTCCCCCGCACGCTCGACTCGCACGCGACCAGTGCGCAGCCCGCCGTCAGAAGCACTGCGCACGCGGACCGTCAGCGACGCAAGCTGGCCGACCGGCAGGACCTTGGCGGTCGAAGGGGGCAAATAGTCTACGCACCATTTGCCATCGACATACGACAGGCCGCTGGCGACTTTGCCCTCCGGGAGAACGTGATCGAAGGCCAATAGAACCGAGCTGGGTCCCACGGGCAGGACGATGCCGCCGGTGGCCCGGTCGAGTTCCTGCCGCATCTCCAGGTGCAGATCGTATTCGGCAGGGGGTGCGAACGGAAGCTCGATGACGCTGTTCTCGCCGTGTGTAACGCCGAGCATCCGGCCGTCGAAATACCAGTTCCCTTTGGCGGTTGTCTTTCGCGTATTGAGCAGCGGCAAAAGCTCGGTAGTCACCCCTACGGCCGGTTCGATGGGGGGCAAGGTCGGTGCTGCGCTGGTCGCCTCGGGAGCAGGGACGGCGGCCGTTGCAGACTCGACCGGCACGGGCGACTGGCTGACCGCAGGCGGCTCGGCAGGTTTCGGAGTCTGCGTCTCTGGCTGCGCCGCGGCTGGCGGGGCAGGATTGCCATCGACGGGCGTTTTCGCAGGCGAATCGGTTGCTGCTTCAGGTGCGGGTGCTTCTGGCGCGGGAGGCAATTGCGCAACCGCCGTGTCGCTCGGCTGTGTGCTCGGCTGTGTATTGCCCGCTGAGTTCCAATTGACCGCGGCGACTACGGCGACGAGCGCAAGCGCGCCGGCCGCCACTGCACCTATCGTCGCGATCAGCCACGATGGCAGGCCCTTGCGGCTGGCGCGGGCTGGCGTCAAGGGCGGCCGCGACGCATTAATTGCGGGAAATACTGCCGGCGGCGAAACAGCCGCGGGCGCCGGCTCGGCC
>JAKEHX010000408.1 GCA_022614795.1 Planctomycetaceae bacterium
CAAAACCCTTACCCTCGGCTGCAAGGTCAACCAGTACGAAACCGAACTGGTTCGGGAGGGTTTTGTGCGCATCGGCTATCGCGATGCGGGAGAGGGAGAAACAGCAGATCTGTGCGTCGTCAACACTTGTACGGTCACCGCCGAGGGAGACAGCAAGAGCCGGCAGGCGATCCGCCGGCTGGCGCGCGAGAATCCGCAGTCCCGAATCGTCGTGATGGGCTGCTACGCGACTCGGGCCCCCGAGGAGCTGGCGAAGCTGCCCGGCGTCGTCGAGGTGCTCACCGACAAGCGCGAGATTCCCGATCTACTGGGGCGCTTTGGCGTGCTCGACGTACCGAACGGCATTTCGCACTTCGGCCAGCGTCACCGGGCCTATGTGAAAGTGCAGGACGGGTGTCTGCTGCGGTGCAGCTATTGCATCATCCCCTACGTCCGGCCGCACATGCACAGCCGGCCGCTGGCCCACGTGCTTGAGGAAGTGCGGCGGCTGGTCGATAACGGCTATCGTGAGATCGTGCTGACCGGGGTGCACCTGGGGCATTACGGCGTCGAAGGGAATTGGAACAAGCCAAAGCACGAGTGGCTCCGCCTTTCGAAGCTGGTGCGGGAAATCGCCCTTTTGCCCGGCGACTTCCGCATTCGTCTGTCGAGCATTGAGGCCACCGAGGTCACACGCGCGTTGATTGGCGTGATGGCCGAGTTTCCCGAGCGGATCGCGCCGCATCTGCACATCTGCCTGCAAAGCGGCAGCGACGCCGTGCTGCGGCGGATGCGACGCCGCTGGGGCAGCCGCCTCTTTATCGACCGCTGCCGCCTGGTGCGCGAGGCGCTCGAGCGCCCGGCGATCACGACCGACATCATCGTGGGTTTTCCGGGCGAAACAGACGCCGATTTCGAGGCCACCTGCCGCGTAGCCCGCGAGTGCGGCTTCTCGAAGATTCACATCTTCCCCTTCAGCCCGCGCAAGGGGACGCCGGCCGCCGAAATGGGCGATATGGTCTGCCCACAGGTCAAATCCGAGCGGTCCGAGCAACTCGCCGAGGTCGAGCGGGAGCTGCGCGAGGCGTATTTCCGCAGCCTCATCGGTCGGCGGCTCACGGTGCTCGTTGAAGGCCCGAGCGAAACGACGGCCGGCGGATGGGCAGGAACAAGCTGCCGCTATGCACCGGTGGAACTGGCGCCTGGTTGTGAATTGACGCCTGGCAGCCTGGTGGAGGCGACCGCATTGCGGACTGCGGATTGCGGATTGCGGATTGAGTCGCGGGTCAGCTGACATCGCGGCGCGGAAACAAGAGCGGCGCGTAGGCGATGGCCATGCCCGCAAACAGACCGACCGTGTGAGCCGAATTCGCGATGGGCGGGATGAAGCTCAGCAGGCCTGCGGTGTCTGGAAAGCTGCGCGCCAGGCAGAGCACAAACCATACCAGGCCGATCACCACGGTGACGGGAGAAAGTTGGTAGTGGTCGCGGTTGTCGAATCGAACTTTGATCAGGAGATAGCCGAAGATGCCGTAACCGACGCCGGACATGCCGCCGAATGCAAACCCGCGGCCGCCGAACGCGCTCGCCTCCAGGCCCTGGCCGATGTTGGCCAGCACGGCCAATCCGAGGACCAAGAGAAGCATATACCACGTGCCGCGGCGATTCTCGATTTGGCCCCCGAGATCGAACAGCCAGAACATGTTGAAGACGAGGTGCCAGATGCCGTAGTGAATGAAAATGGGCGTGATGAGCCGCCACACCTGCCCTTGCCGGATGCAGGCCCAAACGTCCAACGTGCCGCTGGCCAGATCGATGTTCTGCAGTGACAAAATCCGCAGCGCGTCTAATATGGGGCCTTCTGTGCGTCCGGCATTGGTGAACAAGGCCACGATCACCGATGCGCCAATCAGGGCCAGCACCAGCGGGCAGCGCCTGGCAGCGCCGCCCAGGCCGCTCCCCCAGCGGTTGCGCATCTCAACGACATTGCCCAGAGCCCGCTTGCGCTCCTGCTCTTCCTCGCGGCGGACCCGCTCGGCTTGGGTTTCAGCGCCGCGGTAACGCTGGTCCTGAGGATTGGCCTGGAAATGGGCCAGGGCTTCGCGGGACTCGGCCAAATGATCTTCGTCGCGCACCCAGATCGCCCAGGCATCGCCGGACTGCTCGGCATGAGCGTCGATCCGCTGGGTCACGAGCCACGCGGCCAGCCGCTCGGCGTCGGATCGGTTCGGAAGGGTGCCGAGTTGGCGCATGGGGTGAGGAGGAGTGAGTGGTGAGTGGTGTGTGGTGAGTGGTGTGGTCGGAATCAGGTGGATCAATCGGAGGTTGTCTCGGTACTCAGTACTCAGTACTTAGTACTCAGTACTTAGTACTTAAGGACTTAACTTAGATTTCGTAAATAGCCTGGGTACGACACATTGATCGGTCCTGTGTCCCAGCCTGCTGGTCGCTCCTGGTTCCTGGCTCCTGGTTCCTGGCTCCCGGCCCCTTGCCCTCACTGGCCGCCAAGCCCCAGCGCCTTGAGCTGCCCCGATTCCAAGAGCGACTGGGCCTGCTCCACTTCCGCGTAATAGGCCCGGCGGACCAGGAGCCCCGCGGCTCCTTCGTCGAAGATGCCGACGACTTCGCGGTGCAGTTGCAGGGCAGAGCCGGTGACCTGGGCGGTGATCGGTCCCTCGACGGTCGCCCGCACGGCCTCGGCCTTGTGCCCGCCAAACGCCAGCAGCAGGCAGCGGCGCGATTCGAGGATCGTACCGACGCCCATCGTGATCGCCAGCCGCGGAACTTTGTCCTCGCCGCCGAAAAAGCGGGCGTTGTCGCGAACGGTCTCGCTGGCCAGCGTCTTGAGCCGCGTGCGGCTGCCGAGCGACGAGCCGGGCTCGTTGAAGGCGATATGGCCGTCGCTCCCCAGCCCCAGCACCTGCAAATCGATGCCGCCGGCGTCCTTGATTTTCTGTTCGTACTGCCGGCAGTGAAGCTCGAAATCGAGGGCCCGGCCGTCGGGAACGCTGGTCCGCTCGGGGCGGACATTGATGTGGTCGAACAGGTTCTGTTGCATGAAGCAGCGGTAGCTCTGCGGGTGCGTGGGCCCCAGGCCGACGTATTCGTCGAGGTTGAACGTCGTTACCTGCGAGAAATCGAGCCCTTCCTCGCGGTGCAGGCGGATCAGCTCGCGATATAGCCCCAGGGGAGTGCTGCCCGTGGCCAGACCAAGCACGCAGTCGGGCTTGCGGCGGACGAGATCGGCGACAAATCGGGCTCCCCGCCGACCGACGGATTCGGCATCCGGCTGAATGATGACGCGCACGAGTATCGGAATCCGGGAACAGGGAACCGGCTGCTGGCAGCCGCGAGAAAGGACGCCAGCCGCAGCATAGCAGCCGGTTTGGCGAGGGAACAAGGGCGGCGAGCGGGGGCGAAATCGCAAGGACGACAGGAGACAGAAGGCGGCTACAACTTCGCCGCGTGCGATTTGGGCCGGCCGACCGATCTGGCTGGCTTGACTTCGCGGAGGCTCCCGAACCAGGCGTGCAATCTCGCCAGAGTTCGGGTATTGAGCTGGCCACGCCTTGAAGTCTGGCGACTTCAGCTACTGCGAGCGGCCGGGCAAGAGGTCAAAACGCCAGAATAGGCCCATTTCGCAGTAACATTTGGCCGCGGTTTTCGCTGGCGAGGATAGCGTCGTAGTCGCCGTCCGTCCCGCCGCGAGACCGTGCCATGACCACTGCGCGCCGCCTGTTCGTCTGCCTCGCCGCAATTTCCGCCGCCATTTTCGCAGGGCTGGTGCTGCCGCCGCTTCGCGCCCACGAAGGCTCGCCGCCAGTCACAAGTCCTTGGGACCGCGATGTACCTGCCGGCGGACACTGGAACAGCTTCCTCTCCCAAGGCGAATCGCTGGCCGACATCGACCGCGAGGGGCGATTGCTCTTGCTCAACTATTCCGCGACCGAAACCACGATCGGCGCTCCTTTCTACGCCATCAGCCGGTTCTATGACCGCGTCAACCGCAAGCCGCTGCTGCGGCGGGCCATGAACCGGCGCGGTTACAGCGACATCGGGCAAAGCTGGTCGTACATCTACGGCCGCACGGGGCTGACTCCCTATCCGCAGTCCGAAGGGTCCGGAGCGTATTACCTGCCTTTCCCGGACGGCAACCGCCCGGCAGCGCCGATCGGATTCAGCCTGTTTCACCACGCCCAGGGAACCCCGGCGTTCACGCTCTCCTGCGCGGCCTGCCACACGCGCAACCTGTTCGGCCGGCCCGTCCTGGGCGGCAGCAACATCCAGGGAGGCGTCGGCTCGTCGCTCTTGCTCCTGAAGAAGTTCTCGTCGCTCAGTCGGCGTGAATTCCGGTTCGCTTCGCGGCCGACGGGCGCCGAGACGCGCACCTTCCACGACATGCAGGTCAAGGCGTCCTATATTCACGGCGCCGCGCCGCTGGCGATGGGTCTTGAAAACCCTGCGTCCGTCGTGGGCCTGTCGCTGGCCGGCCGCGCGCCCGACAGCCAGGCGACTCGCGATCCACGGTTCGCCGGCGGGGCCTACCGCTCGCCGCTCTGGTCCATCCCCGCCGATACCAAGTCCGCACCCTGGTGGACGCTTCGATACAAGAATCGCTTTTTGCTCGACGGCTCGATGAAGGGCGATCCGATTCTGGGGCAGTTCATTTTTAATGAAATTGGCCGCGGCGCCGACCTCGCGCACTTGCAAAGCTGGATCGACCGCAACCGCGAGCAGTTCCGCGCCATGAGCGGCTCCGTGCTCGCGATGCAGCCGCCGCGCTGGACCGACTTCTTCCCGGCGGAATCGATCAACCTGGATCTGGCACGGCGGGGCGAGCACGTGTTTTACCAGCGCTGCGCCGATTGCCACGGCCGTTACGAAAAGGCCTGGAACGGGCCTCAGGCGGACCAGCTGACCCGCAGTGACCAGTTGGCAACGACCCTGGTCGTGCCGCTGGCCCAAACGCGGGCGGTTAATGTCGGCACCGACCCCAATCGGGCCGAGATCATGCTGCACCTAGCGCCTCAGCTCAATCAGCTCGACATCTTTCGCAATAACGGCCTGGAGTTCGAGGTGCATCCGGGCGCTTATGTGCCGCCGCCGCTGGTGGGAATTTGGGCCCGCTGGCCGTACTTGCACAACAACTCGATCCCCAACCTCGATGAACTGCTCAAGCCGGCCGCCGAGCGGGTCGCCTACTACTACGTCGGGACGGCCAATGACATCCAGCGCGATTACGACTCCCAAGCGGTTGGGTTTCCTGTGGCGGCCAAAACGCCCTTGGCGTGGCGGACTGCGGGCCGGCTGTTCGACACTCGCCGCCCCGGACTAAAAAACAGCGGCCACGACGAGGGCATTTTCGTGACCAATGGCAAGAGCGAGCTGACCGCGGAAGCAAAGCGGCCCTGATTGAGTTTCTGAAGACGCTGTAAAGGTAGTAGGCACACTCCGTGTGCCGTCTGGTAACCCAGAGTAGGCCGCGGATCAACGCGGATGAACGCGGATGAACGCGGATGAACGCGGATCAGGCAAACCGCCAGGTGGGCATGGCCCAAATGTAACGACCTGGAAACCAACGGCCCGCCCAGGTCGTCCTATCGCATGGCGTCACCGCAAAATGCGGTTCCAGTCGCTTTTCTTGTGCCCCGTGCGAGGAGCCGACCATGTTCACCTTGCTCCGCTGTGGAATGTTAGTTTCCCTTCTCGGCACGATTGGCGGCACGGCTTCGGCCAGTGCGGCAGAATCGACGCCCGAAGGGGCGCGGACCACGGCCGCGGAAAAGGACGTGACGCAGGGGGCCCTGCGAATCATCCAGCCGGACGGCGGGGTGGTCGAGTGCCCGCTCAAGCACACCGACGTAGCAGCCGACGTCGCCGGTTTCATCGCCCGGGTGCGCGTCACGCAGACCTTCCACAACCCGACTAAGGAAAAGATCGAGGCGGTTTATGTCTTTCCGCTGCCGCACGAAGCCGCCGTGGACGAAATGACCATGGTTCTCGGCGAGCGGAAGATCGTCGGCATCATCAAGCGCCGCTCCGAAGCCCGCTCGATCTATGAAGCGGCCTTGCTAGCCGGCCAGACGGCGGCACTACTCGAGCAGGAGCGGCCGAACATCTTCACGCAGTCGGTCGGCAACATCGAGCCGGGGCAGGAAGTGAAGATCGAAATCGCGTACGTCGACGTGCTCAAGTACGACATGGGGACGTACGAGTTTCGCTTTCCGATGGTGGTCGGCCCGCGCTACATTCCGGGCACGCCCAGCGGCGGCGTGCCGCCAACGCCCGCCGAGCTAAAGGGCAAGGTTTCGCCCCCCGTGGCGGACACCGATCGCGTCCCCGACGCCTCGCGCATCAGCCCGCCCGTGCTGAAGCCCGGCGTTCGCAACGGCCACGACATCTCGCTGGCGGTCAAGCTCAACGCCGGCGTCCCCATTCAAAACCTGACGCATCCCAACCACCAGGCGGAAGTCGCGAAGGACGGCGACCGGGCCGCGGCGATCAAGCTGGCGGCGGCTGATTCGATTCCCAACAAGGATTTTGTGATCCGCTACGACGTGGTCGGCAAAAGGCCGGAGATGGCCATCCTCGGTCACACGGGCGATTATTCGGGCGATCGACGGCACCTGGGCAATGGCTACTTCATGCTCATGATTCAGCCGCAGGAGGACGAGCGCCTGACGAAGAGCCCGCCGCGGGAGATCGTGTTCCTGGTCGATGTGTCGGGGTCGATGTCGGGCGAGCCGACTGCCAAGGTTGTCGAGGCGATGCAGGGAATGCTCAAGCTGTGCCGCGAGAAGGACACCATTCAGGTCATCACGTTTGCCAGCCAGGCCCATAAGCTGTTCGAGAAGCCCGTGCCGGTGAATGCGGAAAACATCGGCAAGGCTCTGGGGTTTACGGCCGGCCTGCAAGGCTCCGGCGGCACCGAGATGCTCAAGGGCGTGAAATTGGCCATTGACGAGCCGATCGACAAAGAGCGGCTGCGGATCGTCGTGATGCTGACCGACGGCTATATCGGCAACGAAGCCCAGATCATCGAGCACGTGGGCAAGCACTGCGGCGACCAGATTCGTTTCTGGTGCGTGGGCATCGGCTCGGGGCCGAACATGTTCCTGGTCGATGGCGTCGCCAAGCAAGGGGGCGGCATGGGCAAGTCGCTGGGCCTGAAGGACGAATCGCAGCCGCTGGTGCAGGAAATCATGACGCGGATTCAGCGGGCCCAGCTTGCGAAAATCAATATCGACTGGGGCAAGCTGAAGGTAAGCGAAACGTTCCCGGCAAAAATTCCGGAGCTGTGGGCCGGCCGGCCGGTGATCGTGTATGGCCGGTACGCCCCGCCCGACGTACTGGACGAAGCGGCGATCGTCGAGCAAATCACCGTCCGCGGCAACGTGGAAGGCGAAGACGTGAGCTGGCCGCTGCGAGTCGAATTGCCGGTGATCCAGAAAGGCAACGACGCGCTGGCCAAGGTCTGGGCCCGGCAGAAGATCGAAGACCTGATGCACCAGACCTTCTATCAAGGCTCGCCGGCTGTGGAAGAGATGGTCACCGGCATCGCGCTCGATTACCGGCTGATGAGCCAGTACACGAGTTTCGTGGCTGTGGACGACAAGCAAGCGCCGACCGCCGAGCCGGCCAGGCCGCCGCGGCGAATGCTCGTGCCCGTGCCGCTGCCGGAAGGGACGCGGTGGGAAGGCTTTTTCGGCGAAGGCGAAGAGCAGCGAGACAGGCTGTTCTCGCAAACGTCGCGATTCAAGGAAGCAGACAAGAAGGAACTGGCCGAATTGAGCAAGTCGATTACGACTTTCAATCGGATCGATCGGCTAGGACGCGGCGAGGCAATGTCCCGGCGACGCTCATTCGCTGCGCCGCACGCTCCCTTCGCACCACTCGGCCAGGCGTCACTGGCGGCCGCCAGACCGGCTCAAGTAGCAGGTGGGCTCGGAGGCGGATGGGGCGGCTTCCGCGGCATCGATGGCCGAGTGCCCGCCAAAGATAGCGCCTTTGGCCGCGGCGGCCGTGCGCTTCAGGAGAGTAGATTTGGCGCTTTGAGCCTCGAAAAGGCGCCAGCCTTGTTTGCCGACCTGGCTGATGGGGAGGACGGCTATACCGCTTCGGTGCTGGTTGCCCATGGGGGCAAATCGGCCGAAGCGGCCCGCAAGGTCTTTGAGTTGGCAACCGGCAAGGAGGCGCCGGCCGATCGCGCGGCGCTTGAGAAACTGCTCGTGCAGGCCTGCCTGCTCGATACAGCCGCGGCCAATGTCGGCCAGTCGGACGGCAGCCATGCCGCCCAGGCCATGGAGCGGCTCGCGGACTTGCACGCCAAGGACGTGAAAGATTGGTCGGTCAAACTGCCGCAACTGGCTACAAAGCTCGACCTGGTGATTCGCGATCAATCGCTGGCTGACGCACTCGCACAAGTGGCCAAGGCCGCCAAGCTTGATATTCGTCTGTTCGACGGGAGCGTGGACGATTCGGCTGCGATTTCCGGCCGCTCGCCGCGGGTCAGCTATCTCGATCTGCGCCGGGCAACGGTCGCCGAGGCGCTCGATTGGATCTTGCAGCCGGCGCGGCTCACGTGGCGTCCGGATGGCAAGGCAATCATCGCCTCCAGCGCGCGGCGGAGTGGTGGCGAATCGGCCTGGGTTTACGACGTGTCAGCCGTCGCCCTGCCGCTGGAGGAAGTCCTGACGAAGCTGAACGATTACAATAAGGCGGTCGCCGAATCGCAAAAGGCCGCCGACGAATTCCTGGCCGCAATCCGCGCGTCCCTCAAGGTGGAGGATGAGCCGGGGATCGTCTGGTTTGCTCCCGGGCATTTGTTGGTCTTTGGCACGCCCGAGCGGCATGCGGCCCTTGCCAAAGCGGTGGCCGCACTCGAGGAAGGCAAAACGCGGCCTGAAGGAGCGCTCGGACCGCTGAGCGAAGCCACGCGCAAGCGTTTTGCAGCTCGCAAAGAAAAATTGGCCAAAGCCGAGGCGGCAGGGCGAAAGCTCGACGTCGCCCTGACGCACGACCAGTTCAGCTGGCAGCTCTTGTCGGCAGCGCTGGCCGGCCAGCTTGACGTCGAAGCTCTCACGGAATTGCAGATCGCATGGAAGAGCGCTGACAATGCCGAACTGCTCGCCGGGCCCATGCGGCCGCTGGTGCTCCGCTCGCTGTGGACAATTTGCGAATCGGCCCGGGCACTGCCCAACGAGAAGGACCTGGCCGCCTTGGCCGCATCGGCTCGCCAGCAGGTCAAAGCGGCTCTGGCAGCCAAACAGGAAGCGGCCGACGGCAAAGACCCCGCAGCCATCGCCGGGGCACTCTATGCAGTGCTGGCCAGTCCCGACGACCGCGGCTACCGGGCGCAGCTTGCGCCGCTGGTGAAGCCTCAGCCGGAAGACAGCCCGGAGGTTGCTGATTTCCGCCTGCTGGCGCGATTGCTGGCCCATGAGTCGGGCGCAGCAGACCGCGCCTCGCTATTGGAAATGGTGTCGCGTGATTTGTCCGGGCCGGACCACGTCGTATTGCTCGCCCTGGCTTGCCGCCAGGCGGGCGGCGACCACTGGGACCGCTTCCGCGCCGCATCGCGCGACCAACTCGGCAGCCAGCCGCTGCCAGGCGAAGTGGTGGTGCTGGTGAACCGGCTCGGCCAGTCGCCAAGTGAGCTGGCCCAAGCCGCGCCCTAAAGTTCCGACCGACGGGCCTGACACCAACCCGAAGCGTGAGCGAGGCCCAATCCTCGCTTACGCTTCGGGTTCGTATGCGCATAAGGCTGTGGCCTCCTCAGTAGCCGGGCGAAGCTTCATTCGGCGGCGCCGCGATCAAAGCGAAGCGAGCTTCGCTAGTGGCCCCGTACTTAAGTCCCGCAATTCGATAAACGCTGCGATTCTCCTCGCACTTCAAAGTCGCTTCTGACTTCTCCCGGCAGCTATCCGATCCTCAATCAGAGCGGCCACTTGCGCTCGATCGTCCGCGCTTGTGGCCAGCGCGTTGCGCTGCTTGTAAGGCAGCTTCTTTCACGCGCGGCATTCCATTTGCAAAACCACGTCGGTCCGAATGGACCCTCGCTCGTGGACTCATGAAGGAGATCGTTATGCACAACCTCGGCCGGAGCCCAATCATGCAGGAAACTCTTCACGAACAAGCGTACGAGGATGAAATCCTCTCCGGCGAATCGCCGGCTTACGAAACCTATGGCGAATCGCTCTACGAATCGCCGCTGGGTGAAATCTTCCAGGAGGCGGGCCTGGCCGGAGAAGGCCCCTACCAGGAATACGGACACGAAGTGATGCACGAGGACGAGTATGCCCAGGGCGAAGTCAGCGACGAAGCCCTGGCCTACGAGTTTGTCGGGCTCCAGTCGGAGGACGAAATCGACCGCTTCCTCGGCAGGCTAGTCCGCCGCGCCGCCAGGGGCGTGCGGAACTTTGCCAACTCCGCGGCAGGCAAGGCCATCGGCGGCATTCTCAAGAAAGCCGCCGGCCGCGCCCTGCCGCTCCTGGGCCGTGCTGCCGGCACTTTCCTCGGCGGTCCGCTGGGGGGCCAGATCGGCGCCAAGCTCGGCGGATTTGCCGGCCAGGCCCTGGGGCTGGAGCTGCAAGGCCTGTCGGCCGAAGACCGCGACCTGGAAATCTCGCGCCGCTTCGTCCAGTTCGCCACCGATGCCGCCCGCACGGCTGCCCACGCCCCGGCCGGCGCATCGCCGCTGGAAGTGGCCCGCGGGGCGGCGGTCTCGGCTGCCCGCAAGTATTACCCGGGCCTCCTGCGCCCGACGATCCAAGGCCGTGGCGGGGCTGCTGCCGGGCCGGCGGGCGCTCGAGCGGCCCGCGGCCAGTGGGTCCGCAAGGGTCGCGTGATCATCCTTTACGGCGCGTGAATGTCATGACCGTTCTCGAGATGTCTCGCCGCCTGCTGGCGCACGAATCGCGCGCCATGCTCGCCCGACTGGCGCGGATCGAGCCCTTTGCACTCACCATGCCGATGGTTCCCGCCGCCGCCTGCTCGGTCGAGGCACAAAACGCGATCGAGCAGCATATGCAGAAGGTCAAGCGCGGGCTGCGCCGGCTGATCGTGCGGTTCCTCGATCAGTTGCGCGGCGCACCCCGCCACGGATTTGTGCCGCACGCCGCCCAGGAGCAATTTACGCTCTTGCGGATGCGGTTCAACTCGCTGATCACTCAGTTCGACATCTTCGGCGACGTGCTCAGCCAGCGGAGCGAGCATGGCACGGGGGTCCGGGTCGCGGGCCTGGATGCCGTCGTGACCGACGCGCTAAACGTCCCGGGCGTGCAGCTCGACGTGCCGCCGGTGATGTGCTACCTCGACCGCGGGCACGGGGCGGCGATTCGCCGCGTCCGGACGCGCCTGCCAGGAGGTGATTTATCGCCGGTAGCGGTCATCAACGTGCCGCGAGAGAGGATGATAGGTTCCGGTGTCGCCTCGAGCCTGGTGCACGAAGCAGGGCACCAGGCGGCAGCGCTGCTGGAGCTGATCCCTTCGCTCCGCGTGCCGCTGATCGCCCGCCAGCGGACCGCTCCGCCAAAAGAAAGGCAGACCTGGCTGGCGTGGGAACGCTGGATTTCGGAGATTCTGTCGGACTTCTGGTCGGTGGGAAAACTCGGCATCGGCGCTACCACCGGCCTGATGGCTGTCGTCAGTTTGCCGCGGCCGTTTGTGTTCCGGCTCGACCTGGAAGATCCGCATCCGTTTCCATGGATCCGAGTGCGGCTGAGCGGTGTGCTGGGACGAACGCTCTATCCGCATGTGCAATGGGACCGGCTCCTGGCGGTGTGGGACGCCTTGTATCCGCGGACGGGGCTGGCGCCGTCCATGCTCCAGTGGCTCGCACAGCTCGAAGGGACCTTGCCCCAGTTCGTGACGCTGCTCTTGGGTCACAAGCCCAAAGCGCTTGCAGGCCGCGCGCTAAAGGACTTGTTTCCCAACGCCGAGCGCAGCCCGGCGCGCCTGGCGAGCATATTCGACCAGCACCGCCAGCGGCCGGCAAGCCTGGCCGCGATTTCCCCGACGCTCGCGTTTGCCGCTATCGGCCAGGCGCGGATGGACGGCAAGCTCGACCCGGAAGCCGAAGGAAACCTGCTGCGCGAATTGCTCACGGTCTGGGCCGTGCGGGGATCGCTCGGCAGCTCCCAGCGCTGCGCCCGGGGGCAGATGCCGGCTGCGTTCAACGGCCGGAGGGCAACCGTACCGGCGCCCGCCGCCTGATTTGTTTACACCAGCACTTCATATGGAAGGACGAAAGCCATGGCCGAACCCGACTTCAACGTACGCACGGAACAAGACGAAATCGAGCTGCGCGAGGGACAGCCAGGGACGTTTCGCGTGTTCATCCTGTCTCCCTTCCCGGACCGCCCCCCTCCGGACGGCACGTATTATCTCGAAACCACGATCGACGCGCCGGATGAGGGGCTGAGCATCGAGGGCCCGTCCACCATCGACGTCCAGGGGGGCACCCCCAACTTTGCAGAGTTCACCCTGAATACGGACGATGCCTTCGATGAGGACGATCCGACTACCGTCAGGCGGGACGTCCAGATTCGGGTGAAGGTGACGGACGACCGCGAGGGCCCGCCGCGCGAAACGACCACGCGTTTCACGATTTTCCGCGACGTTGATCCGGGCTTTGTGTCGCCCACGACCGTGCAGCTGATGCGGTCGCGGATCGCCGTCGATGAGAACGCCTTCCTCTGGCCCTGGATCGAATACAGCACCGAAGCGCTTTCCTTCCGGGAATACGAGAAGATCATCGACCTGCTCCTCTGCCCACACGACCAGACGCACGCCCGCAAGGAGGTGCTGACGGACAACAGGTATCAGGCGCTCTTGAAGTTCCGCTGTACACCGTTCAACAACATGGACGCGTATCGCTACCTCAAGGTGGCCACCGAGGCGTTCGTCGTCGTCAACAGCATGGTGCCGATCAGGATCGACGACTATGTGCACATGATCGACCCGGCCATGCTCTACCGGTTGCGCGACAAGGCGGAGCTGGCCGAATCGTCGCAGCAGATCTTCCAGCGGTTCCGCAACTCGGTCCTCGCGTCCATGAACGGCAGCCCAGACCCGATCCTGCCGCTGATGGCCCTGTTGCACCGCAACCTCGGTCGCCTGGAATTCGCCTCATTCGACGACGACATGAGCCGGCACGCCGCCTGCTACGAAGTCCTCCGCGAGAAGCTGCTGCGGCCCTGCATGCTCGAGCTGATCTGGAGCTACTGGCATGAGGAAGGGATGCAGGTGCAAACGATGCTGGCCATTCGCAACCGGTTCCAGAACGTCCCGGCCGAAAGCGCTCCCGACCCGCTGGCTCACATGGAAGTTGCCCCGCTGCGCCCCTTGGGCAGCTATCTCTGGGGTTACATCCAGGACGAGCAGCACCGGCTCACGCTGGCGCGGCGGTTCCTGGAGTACGGCCACCAATATGGCTTCACGCTCCAGGGCAAGGCGGTGCCGCCAGTGCGGCCGGCCGACAGCCGCTCGAAATTCCTGGAGGCGCTGAACAATCTGTTGTACCTGTGCAGCCAGTTCTACAAGGAGGACGCCGACACGACGAAAATCGCCGACGCTTTCCCGGTGCTGAACGCGATCAAGGAAGTGCACTACCTGCTTTCCGAAGGAGCCCACAACCAGTATGGCGACCTCCCCTCGACCGCCCGGCAGGAGATGCTGATGGAGCAGTGGCTGCTGTCGCGCCCCGAGATGCAGCAGTTCCTGCCTAAGCGCGAGATGATGCCCTATCCCGAAGGCTGGATGGGGGCCGTGGACTCGATGAAGTCGGTGCAGGGCTGGACCGACACGTCGATCATTTATTTCCACGACCTGGCGGTCTTCGGCGAGCAGATTCTCCTCGGGATTCGTTTCGGCCACTGGAGCGAGATCAACGATCCGGGCAGCGCCAAGATCTGGGCCCGCTATTGGCGGGCGAAGATTCAGGGCTATATCCACGCCTATCGCACGGTGACGGGAATCGACCTCTCGACCGAGCCAGCCGACACGCAGGAGCGCGCCGCCCGCAGCCAGTCCCCTTCGATGCTGCTGGCCCGCCGCCTGCAAGAGAAGCGACTGGCGCCCGGGTTGCCCGCCCAGTCGCGGCTGCCCCCTTCGCCGACCGCCGGCCGCTGGGCGCTGGCTCGCCCTGCGCAGCGCAAAGCGTAACTGTGCAGCGCAAAAGCGTGAACCGCGCCGATCCTCCACTTTGCAGCGCGAGATCGACCATGGCTATTCCCACCAATGTTTGCGCCCGGTGCGGCGGCGCCGATTGCCAATGCGGGCAGGAGATTGCCGGCGAAGTGCGCCGCGGACGCCGTGCTGCTCCGCGGCGCCAGCGGACGATTCGGCAGCCGCGCACTCGCGTGCGCCGCCGGCGTCGCCTGCCGTCCTGGATGGTGGGCACTCCTTGGTGGCTGCGCAGGCGTCCTGCGGGGTACCAGCCGGCGCCGCCGCCTGAAGAGCCACTGGCCCAACCAGCTGAAGAGCCGGTTTCCGTCGCCGCCGCGCCTGCCGACGACGCTGGCCCGGAGCCGGCTGCCGAACCCGTTGAACCGGTCGCAGGCGATGAAGGTCCTGCCGGGGGCGAAGAAGAGCTGGGCGCGTGGATTCGCCGCGCAGCCGCTGCTGCGATCCGCGCCGCACCGAAACCGGCAGCCCCTCTTCGCCCAGCGGCAATTACCTCGCTGCCGATGCGTGTCCTTCATGGCGGGGGCAGAGGAGGCGGTGGCGGCGGAGGAGGTGGCAGAAATGGCGCCGGCAGACCCGACCCGATCCTCACTGTCCTGATTCGCACTAACACGCTGATCGTCGAGGCGCGAGGTCAAGTCGAGCAGCTCAACCTGGACGCTGCGGCGGCTCTCCTCAATCGTGCACGCCTGACCGCTGCTGCTGGAGCGAAGCTCACGGCAGCGCAGGAGTTCTTCGCTCCTCTATTGCGCGCCATCCTGCGTGCGCAGTCCTACCGGTTCGCGATGCGGCCGCAGTTTCTCAATAGCTCGTCCGTGCAGCCCTACATCGACGCGCTCGACGGCCTGATACGTGTCATCGACGAATTGATTCTCACGCGCCCGGCATTTCGGACGTGACCGATGATTATCGACTGCCATTGCCACGCGGGAACGGGAGACGGGCTGACCGGCCCCTGGGACACGCGTGCCCCGCTGGCCGCCTACTTGCGGCAGGCATCAGCCGCGGGGATCGATCGCACGGTGCTCTTCGCGGCCTTTCATTCCGATTATCGCGTCGCCAATCGCATGGTCGGCGATATCGTTCGCCGAAATCCGCGGCGCTTCTACGGCTTCGCCTTCGTCCATGCCGACCGCGACCGCGGACGGATCCTGCCCATGGTCCGCGAAACCGTGCGCGAGTTCGGGTTTCGCGGCATCAAGCTGCACCGCTTCGACGCCCGAATCACGCGAGAAGTCTGCGAAGCGGCCCGGTCACTGAAGCTGCCGGTCCTCTATGACGTGATGGGTGAGGTCTCGGTCGTCGAGCTGCTGGCCACGGAGTATCCCGATGTGTCGTTCATCATTCCCCACCTGGGAAGCTTCTCGGACGATTGGCGGGCCCAGCAAGCGCTCATCGATCCGCTCGCCAGGCACGCCAACATCTTCACCGATACCAGCGGCGTCCGTCGCTTCTCCCTCTTGGAAGAGGCCTGCCGCCGCGCCGGGCCGCACAAGGTCCTGTTCGGCTCGGACGGGCCTTGGCTCCACCCGGGCCTCGAACTGGCCAAGATCAAACTGTTGCGTCTGGCGCCCGCGGCCTTGCGCCTGGTGCTGGGCGGCAACTGGCTGCGGCTGACGCAGGGCGCGGGACGAGTCACAACCGTGGCCGCGTTTGCCGTGGCGGCCACTTTCAGCGAGCGCGAAGCGGGCGCCGCGCCTCGCCCGCCGAGGGCCGATCCGTGGGAGCCCGTCGCAGCCGAAGCGCCGCCGGCTCTTTAGGATCGGTTTCTCGTAGCCGAAAAGCACCAGAGTTCGGGCGGATTCCTGAAGTCTGGCGACTTCACTACGGCTCGCGCAAGGCGCCATTGCCGTCTATCGTCCGCCGCTGCGCCGCGATCCGCATCTGGAGCGCCCGGTCCGTGACCCCCAGCGTCCGGGCCGCTTGCTGCACGTTGCCGTCGGCCTCGTCGAGCGCGCAGGCCACCGCCGCGCTTTCCGCCAACCGGCCGATTTCCTTGAGCGAAACCCGGCGGGCCACGGCCCGGCGCACTGCCACGTGGAACTGGTCTTCCCAGTCCAATTTCACGCCGCCCGCGGGCCGCTGGTCGTCGGGCAGGCAGCCGGGCGTCAGCGGTCCCGCGCCGCTGTAGCGAAGCATCATGCGGCTCACCAGGTGCTTCAGCTCGCGCACGTTTCCGGGAAAGGGCTGCGTGACGAGGAACTCTTCCACCGGCGGCGTCAGCTCGGGCGGCGCGGCATGGCCGCAATGCGACGCGATGAAACGCCTCGCGAGCGGGAGAATGTCCTGCGGCCGCTCGCGCAGCGGCGGCAGGCGGCACGTCCAGCCGGCCAGGCGATGATACAAATCGCGGCGGAAGCGGCCCGCCGCTTCTTCCGCGCGCAAGTCGCGGTTAGTCGCACATACCAGCCGAAAATCGGTCTTTTTCCAGGCGTTGCTCCCGACCGGCTTGTAGGTCTTTTCCTGCACGACGCGGAGCAGCTCCGCCTGAAGCGCACCGGGCAGCTCTCCCACCTCGTCGAGAAACAGCGTACCGCCGTCAGCCAGCGCGAAGGCGCCGATCCGCTCGGCACTAGCGCCCGTGAACGCCCCTTTCACATGGCCGAAGAATTCGCTCCCCGCAAGCGTCTCGACCACGGTCGTGCAATCGACGATCACCAGCTCCCCCTTGTGGCGGCGCGGATCGAGCTGATGGATCAGCCGGGCGACGAGTTCCTTTCCGGTGCCGCTTTCGCCCGTGACGAGCACGGCAGCCTCGGTGAACCGCGCCGCCTCCACAACCTGCCGCAACACGCCCAGCCAGGGCCGACTTTGGCCCGTGCACGTGCTGGCAACGGCCGGCGAAGCGGCCAACTCGTCGATCGTCTGCCACCGCTCCAGTCGGGCGGCCACCGACGCTGCCAGGCTAGAAGTGGCGGCTTCCGCTTCGGCGACGAGCACATCCGAAGCGCCCGCTTGCAAGAGCGGCCAAACCAGGCCGTCGCATGCCCGGGCGCTGATTACCAGCATCCGGCCCCGGTCGCTTCCCGCCGACACCATCGACAAGAGCAGCTCGGAGGGCGCGCTGGCCACGATGATTCCCACGGTCGCATTTTCCGTGGTGGGCCGCGGCGGCAACGCCACGTTCAGCCGCGCCAGCTCGCCTTGCAACTGCCGCGCGAGCGCGACCGCCTCCTCATCGATCGCCTGAATCCAGGCGGCAAGAGAGGCCATGCGACACCCCAGCCATGGAGAACTGTGTCGTGGCTTCCTGCCGTGGCGACGGCCCGCTGTGAGGGCGCTGAGCACTCCGCTCGTTGGAATCCTCGATCGCTCACATGATGCATCGCTATGGTCGCGAACTCACGAAACCTTGCCATACCCGTCCCAGGGTAAGTAGCAGGCACATTCCGTGTGCCGTCTGTTAAGAATTCATTTGTCATTTTTCCGCCGCCCGGCCGTACGCTTTCGTACTCGACAGTCCGCTCGCTCCGCGACCGAAAACTCTTGCGCGGAGTGTTCAACAGGCAGGCAGTTGTCGGCTCTTTCTCACAATCGAAATCAGGGCGGGTTTGCGGGCGTTTCGCTTGTCACATTTGGGGCCGGGTTGCGCCTTGCCTGGAGGACGCGCAATTGGCAAACGAGCGCCGCCATGCCGCACACTACCACACTTGACGAGCTGCTCACCCGCTGGGACGAAGCCTACACCAACGGCCGGGAAATCTCAGCCGAGGAGCTATGCAGGCCGCATTCGTCGCCCGACCTGCTCGTCGCCGTGCGCGACCACATCCGTGCTTTGAAACAGATGGACGGCCTCTTGAAAACGCATTGCTGGATCAATGACCAAGAACGGGTCGATACCGAACTTGGACCGGTCGAGCCGGTGACTCATCAGCGTTACGCGATTCAATCGCACCTGGCCAAAGGGGGCCTGGGAACCGTTTTCGTTGCCGAAGATCAGGAACTGCGGCGTGAAGTGGCGCTGAAATTCATCCTCGACCGGTTCGCCAGCGACGCCGATTGTCTGGCCAGTTTTCGGGCCGAACGTGAAATCACCGCCCGCATGCAGCATCCGGGCATCGTCCCTGTCTACGGCGTCGGCCAGCTGGCCAGCGGCCGCCCCTTTTATGTCATGCGCTACGTCAAAGGCCGTTCGCTCAAGCAGGCGATCGCGGACTTTTATGCTCGCACCACAGGCTGCTCGGGTGCCACTGCTGGCTTGCCCAGCAGTGCCGGACCTGCGCCGGCCGAACGTGAAATGGAATTCCACAAGCTGCTGACGAGTTTCATCGCGGCTTGTCATACCGTGGCCTACGCCCACAACCGCTGCGTGATCAATCGGGACCTCAAACCCGAGCACATCATGCTCGGCCGCTACGGCGAAACGATGGTGGTCGATTGGGGGCTGGCGATGCGCGTCGACCCGCCCGACGCCACGACCGACTCCGGCGCAAATACGGTTCTCGCCGACCCGACGACTAGCAATTCCTCCCGCGGCGGTGCGGGAACGCTGATGTTCATGAGCCCGGAACAGGCCGCCGGCGCCGTTTTCCTCACGCCGGCGACCGATATCTACAGCCTCGGCGCGACGCTCTATGTGATTCTGACCGGCCAGCTTCCATTTTCGGCAAGCGGGTGCGTTCACGAGCTGCGGCAGAAGGTCATCCGCGGCGAATTCCAGCCGCCGCGCCGCGTCAATCCGAGCTGTTCCAAGGCGCTGGACGCCATCTGCCGCAAGGCGATGGCCGGCCGGGCGGAAGATCGTTATCCGACCGCCGAGGCGCTGGCCGCCGACATCGAGCGGCACCTGGCCGATCAGCCCGTTTCGGTGCTCCCCGACACGCGTGGCGAGGCGGCGCTGCGCTGGACGCGGCGCAATCGAGGCGCGGCGCTGACGGGGCTACTTAGCCTCGTGTCGCTCACGGTCCTGGCGATCATCGCATCGCTGGCGCTGCTGCGGTCGTCGCGCGAGGCCAACGCGGCCCGCCAGGCCAGCCTGCATACCTCGGCCACCTTCGCCGCGAAGATGCTGGGGCGGGAAGTCGAGAATCGCTGGCTGGCGCTGGAAGTGGCAGCAGCCGATCCAGAATTGATTCACCTCCTCCGCTCTTGGGAGCGCGAGCCGGACAAATCGTCGGGCGCCAGCCCCATTCACCAGGACTGCGACGCCTGGCTGGCCCAACAGCGCAAGCGGTTCGACGCCACGCTTCCCGCCTTCAGCTGGGTCGTCAACGACCGGCGCGGAATCCAGGTCGGCCGACGGGCCTTGGACGGAAAAGAATTCCACGGCGAATCGTTCGCTCATCGCACTTATTTCCACGGACGCGAGCGCGAGCTGACCACCGAGCAATTGGACCTGGCGCTGCCAATCATCCGGCCGAATCTTTCCCCGGTCTTCGAAAACAAGTCGTTCGCGGACGAATCGGAGCGGCAGCACAAGCTGACGGTGACCTGTTCGGTGCCGATCCGCGACGGCCGCGAGATCGTCGGCGTCCTCGGCATGTCGATCGAAATCACCGCGTTCGAAGCGCTCCGTCTTGATTCCGCCCAGCAGCGAATGGCCCTCTTGATCGATGTGCGGCCGGACTGGCGAGGCGACCGCGGGCTGGTTCTGTTTCATGGCGGGCAAGCCGCCCGGATACACGGCAAGCGGCCAGCGCTAAACGAACAGTGGCCCGTCGCTCACGCGGATGACCTGTCGCGGATGCTTGCCCCCGCTGCCGGCGGCCAGGTCGCCAGCGGCATCTTGCCCGACTTTCGCAATCCCGAGCATCGGCAGGCCGGAGGGATGATTGCCGGATTTGCGCCGGTCTGGGTGCGGCCGGATCGGCAGAAACCGTGCTTCAGCGGCTGGCTGGTCGTCGTTTGCGAAGCGGCCCAGTGACGCTAGGACCTTTAGAAACCAAGGCGGATGGGGAGGGATTCGAACCCCCGGTAGCCTTTCGACTACGGCAGTTTTCAAGACTGCTGCCTTAAACCACTCGGCCACCCATCCG
>JAKEHX010000409.1 GCA_022614795.1 Planctomycetaceae bacterium
GACGACGTCACGGATGGACTCGAAGAAGACCCGGTGTAGCGCGGATTCGTCCGCGGTTGTGGTAGCGAGAATTCGAATTAGCCGCGAGGCCGTTTGCGGCCGGTATCTGGCCTTCGCCACTCGCGACGTCCTCCGCGGACGGCGCACGGTGGACCTGGCCCAGGCGGGCCTCGCCGACGCCCTCTTCGGGAGGCGACGGCTGCGGCAGCGTTAGTTGCGGTTGTGGGCGAGCGGAGCTAACTTGCTGCTGTTCCCCGGGCCGCCAACATTTTCGCTGACTGCCGCCCGAGCTTCCCGCAGCATCTCCACTCCGCCCATGACCGCAACAGCGCTTGTCGCCCGCCTGCTGGCCGATCCGATCGGCCAGTATCCGTCGGCCACGGTCGCCTGTTTCGATCCCACGACCGGCGAGCTTCCGCGCCGCCGGCTCGACGCGGGGCGGACCGTTGCCTTTCTCGAGCGCCTGGCCGCGGCCGGCGCTCGGGCCGTGCTCATTGCCGCATCCACCGGGCAAGGCCATGTGCGCACCGTGGCCGAGCTTGACGAGTGGTTCCGCGTTGCTGCCACGGCGAAGCTCGATAGCGCCGTGCTGACGGCGCTTCTGCGGCCCGAAGACGGGGCCGCTGCCAACCAGCGGCTCGCGAAGGTGCTGGCCGAATTGGGATACGCCGTCGCCTTTGTTCGGCCAGGCCGCGACCTGCCAAAGGACGCCACCGACGAACAGATCGCAGCCAATCTCCTTCCCGCCGCCCAGGCCATCGCCGCAGCGGGGCTGGCCGTTGGTCTCTATTCGATTCCCGACGTCAGCGGCGTGGCCATGTCGCCGACGGCGGTGCGGCTGGTGATTCGATCGCTGCGCGACAAGAAGCTCGATCAGCACGTCGTGGCCGTCAAGGTGACCGAAGCCAGCTACGCCAATAGCACGCTCAAGTTTCTCAACGCTCCTGACCTTGCGCATTTGAAAATCGTCCAAGGCTGGGATCCGCATCTGGCCAGGGCCCTGCTCGACGGGCCTGAGCACGACGCCCAGCGTCGCCAGCGCTGCGGCGTGACCAGCGGGCCGATGTCCTTTGCGATCTATCAATACATGCAACTCCTCGCCACTGCCAACCTGGGGGACTGGGACGAAGTCGCCGACGCCCAGGCCGCCGTCACCGCGCTCTTTCAGGCGATGCAGGACGATCCCGCCAAATTTGCCGACCTTCAGCGGGCCAAGTTCATCATGGGACTCGGCCAGCCGTTGACGGGCAAGGTCGAGACAGCCCAAATCGAACGGGTGCTCGCGGCTTTGGAGTCGCTCCCGCGCCGCGCCGACCGCTCGCGATTGGCGCGGAGTCTTGATCTGATGGGAGACGGGCCGTATCACGAGCGGCTGGCGAAACTCGTGATTCCGGGCGCCTGATCTGCGATGTCCGACGAAACTACCACGCTCGCCGATCTCCGCGAACTCGTCCGCCGCTTCGTCGCCGAGCGCGACTGGGAACAGTTCCACGCCCCCAAGAATTTGAGCATGTCGCTGGCGATTGAGGCGGCCGAGCTGATGGAGCATTTTCAGTGGATCGACATGGCCGAGTCGCGCCGCGCGGGGGAGGATCCCGCCCGGCTGGCCGCGATTCGCGAAGAAATCGCCGACGTGCTCTGCTATGCCTTGGCCCTGGCGAACGCCCTGAACCTTGATCTTTCTGAGGCCATCCGCGACAAAATGGTGAAGAACGCGGCGAAGTATCCGCCCGAGCAGAGCCGAGGGCGATTCGATCCACCTCCTCGCTAGCGCGCCAAGTAGCCGGCTAAGACGATCCACGGGCGCGGCGTTTGTCGGCGGTACGATCCACTGGAACGATCGCGAGGGATTTGACAAGCAGGCCCGCCGTAATACAATATGTAATACGATGTAGGTTGAGGAGTTTTCTCATGGCTGTTTCCTTGCGTCTTACGAAGGCAGAAGATCTGGGGCTTGAGCGTGCCGCGCGAAGGGCCGGCGTAAGCAAGTCAGAGTACTTGCGGCAATGCCTTGCGGCTCGGTTGCAGGCGGAACGGCTCCAATCGAGTGCTTACGAACTGGGCAAGGACTTGTTTGGCGGAGATCCAAGTGGGCGGACAGACCTGGTAGCCAACGCCGAGGCAATCGTCCGAGAGAAAATCCATGCTAAGGCTCGTCGGTCTTGACACCGGTCCTTTAGCGGCGCTATTCATTCCGGATGATCCGCATCACGAACAGGCGATGGCATTTGTTTCGTCGCTAAAGGTCCCCGCGTTTACCACGATGCCGATTGTGACGGAGGTGTTATACTTGCTGAACTTTAGCTCGCGCAATCAAGCCAGGTTTTTGGAATGGGTGGGGCGAGGCGCGATCGACGTCGTGTCGCACGACGTCGGCGAGTGGGAGCGGTATGCAAAGTTAATAGCAAAGTACTCGGACCTGCCGGCTGACTTTGCAGACGTTTCGCTGGTTGTCGCCTGTGAAAGGAAAAACACTCGCCGCGTCGCCAGCACCGATTCGGATTTCGGTGTTTATCGCTACAAGGACCACTATCCATTCGACAACCTCTTTTCTCGATGACTTGCACTGGTCCGTCGTAGAGGTTGGCATTGGATACTGACTTCTCATTGGAGCCAATCATGTCCCTCTCCCGCCGTGAATTGCTTGAGTCGCTGGGCGTCGTTGCTGCCGGGGCGATTACCGCCGGCTACACGGCAACGGCCAAGGGCTTTGCCGCCAACGAGGGGATCACCGTCGGCTGCATCGGCACGGGGGGCCGCTGCCGGAAGCTGATGAGTTCACTCGCCACGATCAAGGGCGTGAAGATCGCCGCGGTCTGCGACATCTGGGATTATCACCTGGAGGAAGGAAAGAAGCTGGCCCAGCCGAGCGCCTTCGCCACGAAAGATTATCGCGCGATCCTGGACCGCAAGGACGTCGACGCCGTGCTGGTCGGCACGCCCGATCATTGGCACGTGCCGATCACGGTCGATGCCTGCGCGGCGGGCAAGGACGTCTATGTCGAGAAGCCGCTGACGCATGACCTGTCCGAAGGGACGCGCGTCATCGAGGCTCAGAACCAGCACGGCCGGATTGTTCAGGTTGGCACGCAGCAGCGGTCGATGCCCCACCTGATCCAGGCACGCGAAATCGTGAAGTCGGGCCAGCTCGGCGAGATTCACAAGGTCCATCTCACGTGGAATCGCAACGCCAATCGGGCCGCACGTCCCAACCTCAGCATCGACCCCAAGACCGTCGATTGGAAGCGGTTTCTGGGCAGCGCCAAGGACCAGCCCTTCGACGAGTATCGCTTTCGCCAGTGGCGGTGGTTCTGGGATTTCGGCGGCGGGCTGTTTACCGATTTGATGGTGCACTGGATCGACGTCGTGCATTGGTATCTCGATCTCGACCACCCGGCGACCGCGGCTAGCATCGGCGACCATTTCCACGCGAAGGACCTGTGGGAAACGCCCGACACGGTCCAGACGCTCATGCAGTATCCCGAGCACCAGCTGCAGGCCTATTTCGAAGGGACGTTTTCCAGCGCCCGCAACGCGGCCATGTGTGAATTCATGGGGACCGAGGCGACGCTTTACATCGACCGCGGCCGCTATGAAGTGATTCCCGAGCGGCGCAGCAAGCTCAAGGCCAGCGAGCTGATTGTGGGCGAGGGGCCACGCGGATCGGACTTCTTCAACCAGCCGGATGGAGAGCTATTGCACCTGGCGAACTGGATCGAATGTATCCGGACGCGGAAGAAGCCCAATGCCCCGGCTGAGGCGGGCGTGAGCGCGGCGAGCGCGGCGCATTTGGCCAATATCGCCCTGCGTAGCGGGCAAGTGGCGAAGTGGAAAGGTTGAGCTGCGTGGCAGAGACGCGCTCAGGCGAGCATGACTTTTTCGCTCGTACCTGTCCCATACGGACTATGGGACTACTTATTGCCAGATCGCCGCGAACAGCAAGAACACGAACCAGAGCGCGAAGAGGACGATGCTCACGGCGAGGAGCGAGGGGCTCTTGGCGGGCGGGCCGGTGACGATTGGGCCGATTGGGCCGCCGCTTGCCGGGGCGGGGGGGCTGCCAATCGTGCGAGAAGAGTTCTGCTTGCGTTTGGCCATAGGCAGTGCCGTGGTGTGGCGGATGTAGCTGAACTCGCCAGAGTTCAGGCCAGCCTTCCGGAAGTCTGGCGACTTCCGCTACTGGACATCAGGGTGCGGTCAGGACCAGCGCGGCGGCCTGGCCTGTGGTCGATTGGTTCAAAGCGAGCGCGGTCGATTTGGCGATAAGCGGGCCGCCGTGGATGACGTTGATGGGGCAGTCTGGATCGGGAGTCTCGTAATTCAGCGTCGGCGGCACACGGCCGCTGGCCAGAGCAAGCACGCTCGCGGCCAACTCGACCGCGCCGCTGCCCGAACCCAGATCGCCGAAGTAGCTCTTCAAGGCAGTCACCGGCACGTCGCCGAGCGTCCGGCGGATCGCCTGGGCCTCGATGCGGTCCTGCTCGATGCTGCTATCGCCGTGGGCATTGACGTGTCCGATGTCGGCAGGGGTCATTCCGGCAGCGGCCAGGGCGGCCTCGATCGATTGCCCAATGGCGACGCCTTGGGCGGGCTGGCCATTTCTTAGCGGCTCGAAGCGGCTGGCAAAGCCGGCGAGGCAAGCAAGGATTTTCGCGCCGCGGCCCACCGCATGCTGGCGGGTTTCCAAGACGAGGGCTGCCGAACCTTCGCCAGGGACGATGCCGCTCCGCTGGGCGTCGAAAGGGCGACAAGCGCCGGCCGGTTCGCCGTGCCACTTGGAAAGCTGCTCCCAGCCGCGAAACGGGAGTGAATTAAACGACACATTGGCCCCGCTGCCGCCGGCGATCATGGCGTCGGCGTGGCCGCGCGCCAGGACCATCATCGCTTCGCCAATCGCCAAGAGGCTCGATGCCCCGCCCTGGACGATCGAATTGTTCGGGCCGCGGGCATCGTGCGCGATGCTGATGTGGCAGGCCGCCATGTTCGGCAGGTACTTGAGCATCCAGAGCGGATAGAGGTCCTTGAAGACGAACCCGCCCCAATTGCTGAACTTGAACTGGCCGTTGTCGGCACAGCGGCGATACACGCCGGCGACCTCTTCGACCTCGCCGAAGAGCATCTCACTCCCCAGCACGACCCCCAGCCGATCGGGTTCGACGGTCCCTTTTTCAAGACCCGCGTCGTGCATGGCGAGTACCGCGGCGGAATAGCCCGCCTGAATCTCGCCACACATCACCTTGATCGTCTTTCGCGGCTGGACGTATTGCTTGGCGTCGAAGCCTTTGATCCGGGCGCCGAAACGGAACGGCAGCTCGGTGCCGGCGAATTCGGGCAGGATGTCGATTCCACTCTGGCCCGCTTCGATCGCCGCCCAGAAGGCCTCACGGCCAATCCCCAGCGGCGTAACGAGTCCCAGGCCGGTGATCACGACGTCGTTGGGGGAGAGCATGGGCGCCGGGTGATGATGAGCTGAAAACGTCAGACGGCGAGAGGCTGAATCGCCGCCCATTATACGCTCCCCCGCTCACTCCGTCCGGACCTTCAGCTCGGAGCGCGGATGGAGGGCGGCAGTGCGGCCGGGCGTTTTCGGGCCAAGGGCCACACCGATCCATCCGTCGTGGATCACGAACTGCGTTACCTGCTGGTCGTGGAGCTCGGGGGCCCGGGCAATCTGCTTGTTGATCAGGTTGAGCTTGCGGTTGCGCGAGAGGACCTTGCCGAAGATGCCGCTGAGGGCCACCCGGTCGCCAATCCCCAGGCGGTCGCCAATGAGCTCAATCGGCACCTCCGGGACGCGTTCCAGGTTGGCGTCGAGCTGGTCGGCAACGGGCTGGTAATAGCCGCGGACGGTGAAGTTCGTCCAGTGGTTGTTGGTCCCTTCTTGAATGAGGTCCTTGAGGCGGATTTGCAGCCGCACGCGGCCGTCGTGGCAATCGACCCGCACAGGATCTTCGTCGGCGAACGTGACATACACGTTTTCGGGCAGGTCTTCCGGAATTTGCACCTTCTCCTGGCTGAAGCGCTCGGTCATGTCCTTGTACAGCTCGCGCAGCTCGATCCGCTTGCCGTGCAGCTTCAGGTGGTCGAGGACGTTGTTCATCGCCGTCTCGTGAATCTGCACGCTCAGGATGCTGTCGCCGGGGGCTTGCGGGCGGGGCGTGTGGGCCGAAATCTGGTCGCGGCCGGCCATGCGGAACCGGGCAATCAGTCGCTCGGCCGTGGTTTCCATATCGACCGCGGTCGGCTCTAGGTCGAGCCTCTGGAGCGGATCGATCAGCTTGGCCTGGAGGTCGCGCTTCGCTTTTTCCAGTTTCTCGGCCACTTCGCGGTCGAGCTGGCTGGAGGCCCGCCAGACGATCTTGCCGGCGACCTCTTCGCGGGCCGCTGGCTGTGAAGTTTCGTATTGGTTGCGGGCGATCGCGCGGACAAGGTTGCCCAAGAGCGGAATGCCGTCGAAATCGGTCTCGAAGTCGTCGAGATTGTTGTTGACGCCGGCGGCGGCTTCGGCGTCTTGCAGGCGGATGCCGCGGCGATCGACCGTCACCCGCTTGCGGGCGCGGAACAGCGACGTGCTGTTTTGATAGAACTTCGCGGGACCCTTGCTCGACGAGGTATTCGAGGCCACTTCGCCGTTGGCTTCCAGGCCGATGTTCCAGCGGTGCCGATCGGGCACGAGCACCAGCCTGACGCGCGTCGTCGTGAGACTCTCGCCGCGAACCTCGGCTTCCTGGATCGTATCGACGACCGGCTCGTAGAGCTGCTGGGCCTTGGGGAGCATCCGGTTGACCAGGTGGGACGAGAGGGCGACCCGGACATTTGCATTTCGGTAGTACGCATTGAGCGTTTCGGCCAGTTCCTGGATGCCCTCGTCCGGCGACCAACGGAGCTCGTCGCAGGCGGCAGCCACGGCTTGGGCGGTCTGGGACTGGTCGTCGTTGTGCTCGTGCCGCTCGATGGCCGCCAGCACGGCCACGAGGTCGGGCGCCGTGGAAGCACGGATGGCGAGCTGCTGGGACCAGGCGGCAAACGGCGGCGCAGCGAGAAACTGCTCCTGATCGCGCGAGAGCTGGGTTGAGTGCAGGCGATGGAGGATGTCGCGGGCCAGCTCGCGCTGATCGGCCGGCGAATAGTCGGCTGAATCGAACCGCTCGCGGGCCTCGTTGATTCGCAGGTATTCCCGCCATGCAGCCGCAACGCCGGTCGCCGCCAGGCGTCGCTCGACTTTGACCAGGGCGGCTTCACCGGCCCGGCGATCGATGATCGGGGCCAGCGCGGCGTCGCCGCGCGAGGCGAGCTGGTGAACCTGCTCCCAGACGACAATCCGGCGGACGATCGCATAACCCGCCCGCAGAACCTTCGAACGGTCGGCTTCATTGGGCAGGGTCAGGGCAAGCTGCTTCCCCGCGTCAGCCAGGCGATTGAGCTCGTCGAGCTTCGCGGCCGCGGCGGGGTTGGCGAGTGAATCGATCTCCGCGAGCGATTCCAATTCCACATTCACGCTCTGAGCCCACCCGGCAGCGCTGGGAACCTCGGCCGCCAAAATGTTGAGCTGCTCGATCAGCCCGGCAGGATAGGGCCAGGCCATGGTCACGGGCGGGTCGGGCCCAAGCGCCGGCTCGGGACTGATCGTCGCTGGCGGTGACGGCAAATCAATGCGCGGACGCGCCGGCTCTTGATCGGCGGTGTACGAATCGCCGGCGGGGACGGGACCGATCGAGAAATCCGGCTCGATGGTCGGACGGTCCGGAAGCGCGGGGGTCTGAAGGATCGAGGGATCGAGGTCGATCTGATCGGCGACCAGCGGACCGAGGGGGGCGAGCTGAGGCGAATGCGGAGCGCGGAGTGCGGAGTGCGGAGTGGACTCTGAACCCTGAACCCTGAACCCTGAACCCACCTGTCCGCCGCTCGATTTGCCCAAGTGCCGCGAGACATTGCGGCTATTGCGGTTCCAACCGAAGGGGGCTAGCAGGCTGAGGAGGAACAGCCCCGCTACGATCATCAGCAATCGCCACGAAAACACTCCCTTAAGCTGACTCATACCGCACTCCGGCCGTCACGTGCCGGCGGGTCGTCCCTGCCCCCGGCGGAGGCGCAGCAAGAGCGCAGGTTATGGGCGGGCTGCGCGCGGCGCTGCACTCTAAGAGCATCGGAAGGGGGGAGGGCGCGCAACGACTGGAGGTTGCCGCGGCAGGGCAGACGGACTAACCGACGCAGATTAACAGCCGTGCCTTTGGCAAGATGCGCCAGGTCAGCGAAACTCTGCGGGCCTTGTCGAAATTGGCGAGCGGGGGACGTGAGTCCCCCGATGGCGCCGCGCTATCGGGAGGCTAACGCCTCCCGCTCGCCATAGATTCTGGCCACGCCCAATCGGCGTGATATCTAGTCATCGCCGCTCCTTCGGGCTACGGTAATAGCCGTGTCAAATGCTCGTCTGGGGAGTTCTTCCATGTTCCGGACCACTGCCTGCTTCGCTGCTCTACTCCTGGTCGCCTCGCCGACCCCTGCCGCCGATTGGCAGCCGGCCAAGGGTCCGCTTATGACCCGCTGGGCGAAGGACGTTTCGCCCGAGCGAGTGCATCCCGAGTATCCGCGGCCGCAGATGGTCCGCAAGGATTGGACGAACCTCAACGGCTTGTGGGACTATCGGATCCAGGCGGAGTTTGATCAGCCGCCGCGCGAGTGGGACGGGCAGATTCTCGTGCCATTCCCAATCGAGTCGGCCTTATCAGGAGTGATGAAGCGCGTCGGTTCGAAGCGGGAACTCTGGTATCGCCGTAAGTTCACAGCGCCGGAGCTGAAGGACGGCGCACGGTTGCTCTTGCATTTCGGCGCTGTCGATTGGAAGTGTGAAGTCACGGTCAACGGCAAGAGCGTCGGGAAGCACACTGGCGGCTACGACCCGTTCACGTTGGAAATCACAGACTCCCTCGAGCCTAGCGCAGAGCAGGAACTGATCGTTCGAGTGAACGACCCGACCGACGCCAACTGGCAGCCCCGCGGCAAGCAGGTCAACGAGCCCAAGGGCATCTGGTACACGCCGACGACCGGTATCTGGCAGACGGTGTGGCTGGAGGTCGTGCCCAAGATGTATATCAAGGAGTTGAAAATCACCCCCGATGTGGATGCAGGAACGGTGAATGTCTCCGTGTTGCCGGGAGGTCAAGTTGGCGATGGGTACGTCATCATCAAAGTCAAAGCCAATTCGTTCGAAATTGGCATGGGTCCCGCGGACCTGCCCAAGGACGGCAAGCCTTTCGCGATCCCGATCAGCGAGCCGAAGCTGTGGTCCCCGGATTCGCCGCATCTCTACAATCTGGAAGTCGAGGTGAACGGCGATAAGGTCAGCAGCTACTTCGCCATGCGCAAGATTTCGCTCGGCAAAGACGACGCCGGCGTCACGCGCATGATGCTTAACGGCAAGCCGGTGTTTCAATATGGCCCGCTCGACCAGGGCTTCTGGCCGGACGGCCTCTATACCGCGCCAACCGACGAGGCGTTGCGGTACGACCTGGAAGTGACCAAGAAGCTCGGCTTCAATATGGTCCGCAAGCACGTCAAAGTCGAGCCGGCCCGCTGGTATCGGCACTGTGACGAGCTGGGCCTGCTCGTCTGGCAGGACATGCCCAGCGGTGACAAGCATGCCCCGTGGAACCCGACGGGCGGGCACAATGGCCAGGAGATCGAGCGTTCCGAGGAATCGGCCGACAACTTCCGTCGCGAATGGAAGGCGATTATCGATTCGCTGCGCCACTTCCCGTCGATCGTCGTCTGGGTGCCGTTCAATGAGGCCTGGGGACAGTTCGACACGGTCGGCGTTACGAAGTGGACCGCCGAGTACGATCCGTCGCGGCTGGTGAACTGCGCCAGCGGCGGCAACGATTTTCCCGTGGGGCACATCAGCGACTTGCACCGCTATCCCGGCCCGACAATCCCGAAGCTCGAAGAGGGCCGGGCCGTCGTGCTGGGCGAATATGGGGGCCTGGGCCTGCCGCTGGAAGGTCACACCTGGCAAGCCAAGGACAACTGGGGCTATCGCAATCTGAAGACCAAGGACGAGCTGGCGATGGGCTACGCCCAGCTCATCTTCAAGCTGCGGCCGCTCATCGGCAAAGGACTCTCGGCCGCAATCTACACGCAGACGACCGATGTTGAAGTCGAAGTCAACGGCCTGATGACCTATGACCGGGCGGTGCTCAAGCTCGATCTGGACGAGACCGCGGCCCTGCACAAGAAGCTCTACGAGCCGCCGCCGAAGGAGACGCTGCTGGTGCCGACGTCGCTTACGGACGCACAAACCTGGCGCTACACGACCGACAAGCCGGGCGACGGCTGGACCAAGGCCGACTTCGACGACGGCTCGTGGAAATCGGGCCCCGGGGGCTTTGGCGATCCGACCACGCCGGGAAGCAAAGTGCGGACCCAGTGGAAGACGCCGGACATCTGGCTGCGGCGGACGGTGAAGCTGCCAGCCGGTGGTGTCCGAGGATTACACTTGTCGATTCACCACGACGAGGACGCCGAGGTCTATCTCAACGGGACGCTGGTCGCGTCGGTGAAAGGCTACGTCACCGACTATGTGACCGTTCCGCTCGACGAGAAGGCGCTTGCTGCTTCGGTCAAGGAGGGCGACAACGTGCTTGCCGTCCATTGCCATCAAACGGGCGGCGGGCAGTACATCGACGTGGGATTGGTGCGCTTGGAGGAAGCTGCGAAATGACCCAATTTCGCGTCGGCATCACGCGCGACTTTCTCAAGCCCGACGGTTCGCTCGGCTTTGGCGACATCGGATTGGACCTGCTCGATGAGCACCCGGGCCTGGTGCGGGAGTTTCTCGCTGAGCAGCACAGCGAGCTGCCGCGCGACGTAGCCGACCAATACGACGCGCTTCTGGTGCTCGCGCCGCGGGTTACCGCCGCCACGGTCGAAGGCTGCCGGCGGCTGGCGCTCGTCGCCCGGTTCGGCGTCGGCTACGACAGCATTGATGTGCCTGCTTGCACCGAAAACGGCGTCATGCTCACGATCACGCCCGACGGCGTGCGGCGGCCGGTCGCTTCGTCGGCATTGGCCTTCATGCTGGCATTGGCCCACAAGCTGCCCGCGAAGGACCGCCTGACTCGCGCCGGCCGCTGGGCGGATCGGATGGACCATCAAGGGATCGGCCTGACCGACAAGACGCTCGGCGTGATCGGCCTGGGAAACATCGGCCGCGAAGTCTTTCGCCTGGCCGCGCCGCTGGCGATGCGCCACGTCGGCCACGATCCGCACGTCAGCCGCGAGCAGGCCGCAGCGGCGGGCATCGAGTGGCTCGCGCTCGATGAATTGCTCGCCGCGGCCGATTTTGTCGTGATCTGCTGCGCCCTGACCAAGGAAACGCATCATTTGCTCGATGCGCGGCGGCTGGCGCTGGTGCGGCCGACCAGCTTTCTGATCAATGTGGCTCGCGGGCCGATTGTCGATCAAGCGGCGCTGACCGCGGTGCTCAAAGAGCGGCGAATCGCCGGCGCGGCCCTGGACGTTTTCGAGCAGGAGCCGATCGACCCGCGCGATCCGCTTTTGGCGCTGGACAATGTGATCCTCGCACCGCACGCGATTTGCTGGACCGACGAGTGCTTTCTGAACAACGGCCGCTCGGCGATCCGGAGCATTCTCGACGTGGCCTCCGGCCGCGTCCCGCAATTCGTCGTCAACCGCGAGGTGCTCCAGCAGCCGGCACTGGCGGCGAAGCTCCAGAGGAAGCGAGAGTCGTGAGGCGCTCGTCGTCCGCGATCGCAGCTTCCGGCGGCGCGTCCTGCGCTTCGTGAATGCTCTCGCGCACTTCGCTGCGGCTGGTGAGCCAGTAGGCGACGCCGATCGACGCGATGCAGATCTGAATGATGCGATAGGCCAGCGCGATGAGCAGGCCCGCGTTTTGAGGAGCACCAGCCGGCGAAACGCTGCGGAACAGCAGATTGAGGGTCAGCTCGTAGGCGCCGATCGGCAGGGCCCCCGCGATCATCGACGGCGGGACGATGACGAAAATCGATCCCAGCGGCGGCCGGTGCTCGGGAGCGATGCCGATGCTGGTGGTCATGACCGCAACGGACGAAACATAGAGCAGGTGGATCGTCAGGCTGATGCCGATCGCGGCCAGGAGCACATCGACGCGGCGGCGATAAACGCGCATCGCGCCGACCAGCTTGTGCAGCACCGGGCCGATCAGCGGCGCGTGCTCGAGCAGGTCCCACAGCCGCGACTCGGTCACGCCGGGCAGAAGCATGATCATGAGGCCCGTCGTGCTGACCAGCGCAATCAACTGGACGGCGCGGCAGAGGTTGGCGATCGTCGCCTTCTCAACTGGTGCGAGCCCGCCGAGCTGCGAATCATTCAAGAGGACCGACGCCCCCGCCGCCAACAGAAGCAGCGCATAAAGACCGATGACGCGATCGACCAGGACGCTGGCGACGGCTTCGGTCTTGCGCCGCGGATTCTTGTGGATCAGCATGACGGCCTTGAGGGAGTCGCCGCCCACCAGGCCGAACGGGGCCAGGTTGACCAGATAGCCCACAAACCCTGCCCGCAGGGCGTCGCGCGTCGTGAAGTCCAGCCCGAGCGCCCGCACGAAGAGCTGCCAGCGGAGGATCGTCACCGTCACCGCGGCGAGGCAAATTGGCAGGGCGCTGGCGAGCAACAGCCAATTTTTGGGCTGGGCCGCGAGCTGATAGAACCGGTCGTCTCGGTAGGCCTGCCAGCCCAAATAGGCGATCAAAGCCGCCGAGAGGGCGACCTTGATCGTCGTGCTGACAAGCTGCCTGGCTGGCACTTAAAACTCGCTTTGTCTCGGACGCAACTTGTGTGGCCGCAACAGGTTGGGTTGACGCAGCCGAACCCGGGCCTGCCTCCGGACGTCCTTGACAGCGCCAGAGGGCACTGATACTTTCACCTATTCGGGCCCGGTCGGTCTAACGACCACCCCGTCGATAATAGGTTATCGCCCGCCCGTGCGGAACATCTCTGGGGGATTAGCTCAGTTGGGAGAGCGCTTGCATGGCATGCAAGAGGTCAGGGGTTCAAGTCCCCTATCCTCCACTTGACGTAAGTCTAGCTACATCCAGGCTTTAGGTTACCTGTCGGCGGTCGGCGAAGCA
>JAKEHX010000410.1 GCA_022614795.1 Planctomycetaceae bacterium
AGCCGTTCGTGGTTGCCGAGCACGAAGTAGCGGCCGTGACGCGCACGCAGCTTGCCGAGCGTCCTGGGAATCCAGTCCAAGCAGCACGTTTGCTCCAGGATGTCGCCGCTGATGCAAACGAGGTCCGCCTGGAGTGCGTTGGTGGCTTCGACGACTTGCTGGTAGAAGGGCTCCGTCAGGTTGCCGATCATGTGCAGGTCAGAAAGATGCACGATCGTCAGGCCGTCCAGCTCGCTCGGCAAGCGCGGCAGCTTCAGCGCCTTGCGGTGCACTTGCAGCCGGCAAATTTGGTTGCCGGGAATGGCGGCCAGCCAGCGCGCCTGGCGGCCCTCGATCGGCCACGCTCCGAGGCGCTGGGCCACGTCGATCGTCTCGGTGTCGTTCGACGCCAAGGCCGCCGGCGTACGCTCGCCCAGCTTCGGCAAAAGCCACAGTGGCACGACCAGCGCGGCAATTGGCCAACAGACAAGCGCGTACACGGTCCACGGGTCAGCCAGCGACCACTCACCGATGAACCGGCCGAGCCAGACCGAGCGGACGATCCAGACAAGCAGAACCGTTGCGGCCATCGCTAGCAGCAGCCGCTCAAGCAGTCGCAACACGCGGCTGCGTAGGCCGATGGCGTGGAGCCGGTTGTAGAGCCAGACGACCAGCGAGAAATGGCCGAGAAATGCGGCCAGGGCGAGGAACACTTCGGATGGGAAGAGCATGCTGACAATCACGCGCGTCTGTCCCACACGGAGTGTGGGACTACATTACGTCGGTCCCCCGCGGCGCGGGACGACATTACGCCTTGCCGCCGTTCGTCCAGTCGATGATCGTCTCGACCGTGTCGAGCAGCTGCCGCTCTTTGAACGGCTTGATCACGCAGCCGCTGGGATGCAGGCCGGCCGCCCGGCACTTGACGAGCGTGTGGCCCGCGTCCCAGCCGTATTCCTGCGTCAGGATGAGCGGGATGCGATCGACGAGCGGCTTGAGGCGCATCATCAGCTCGTAGGCGCTCATGTCGGGGAGCTTGACGCCCGCGATCACGACGTCGTAGCGGCGGTTGTTGGCGTTGTGCTTGAAGATCGCCTCGGCGTCGGCTCCTTGCTGCGCGGTTTGCACGTGGCACTCGTGCTGCTCGAGCAGCTTGTGGGCCGCGTTCAGCACGGACGGCTCGGGATCGACCACCAGCACGCGTTTTCCCTTCAGCTTGTCGCGCTTGTCGCAGCTCGGCGGAATGTAAATATCGACCGGCGGCAGCGAGCGGCCGACCTTCTGAATCACGTCGCGGATCGAGCTGGCGCTGTCCAGAATCTTCTTCAGGCGGGCGCGGGTGTTTTCGTCGAGGTTCGCGGCCTGCTCGTCGATGAATGTCGCGTCGGCCACGATTTCGTCGATCGGCAAGGCCACCTGGCTGTGAATCTGGGCCACGCTCTCCTGGGCCGCGTTCATCTGCTGGGCCACCAGGAGCTGGAGCGTGTTGAGCGACATCGCCACGTCGCGGCAGAACACCTTGAGGAATTGCAGGTCGCTGTCGGTGAAGGCGTGCAGCTGCGGGCTCTCGACATTGAACGTGCCGATCACCTCGTTGTGCAGCTTCAGCGGCACGGTGAGCGAACTCTTGGCGCCGGTGACGCCCGTCAGATAAAGCGGGTCGTTCGCCGTGTCTTCGCACAGATAGCTTTTGCCCGTGGCCGCGACGAAGCCGGTTACGCCGTTGCCCGTCTCCTTGGCGTACAACTCGCGGCAGACCGCTTCTTCGTCCATCCCCACGTCGAGCAGCGCCACCAGCTTCTTCGTCTTCCGGTCGAGCAGACGGATTTCGACCACGTCGTAGTTCAGGATGTCTTGCGTGCAGTGCAGGATGTTCGCCTTGAGCATGTCGATGCGCTGCTCGACCGGCATGGCGAAGATTTCGTCCGGCTTCATGTCGGCCAGCTCACGGCCGGCGTCTTGAATCGCCTCCAGCTTCTGCTGTTGCTGCGTTTCGACCGTCACGTCGCGAATCGTCACGACCAGGTGGCGGGCCTTGTCCTCCGGATCAATGATCGGGGCGGCGTGCATCTGGTAATGGCGGCCGTCCGACATCTTGAGGAGCGAACTGTTCGCCAGCCCGCTCTGCACCGCCTTGAGCAGCGGATAGCCGTCGCAGCCGACGACGTCGGGGTTGCCCAGGGCGGCGAAGAACCGCTCGCCGATGACGTTGCCCCGATTACACCACTTGAGGAGCTGATGGTTGGCCCAGAGGATCGTGAAATCGGAATCGAGCAGGGCGACCGCGTCGGGCATTCCCTCCAGGATCCGGTCGTTCTCCAAGAGCCGCCGCAATCGCAACGCCGACTGAAAGTGCTCGGCGGCGACGTAAATCGCATCGAACGGCTCGCGGGCCAGCGTCGCCAGGGCCCGCAGCGGATTGTGAACGACAACGACTTCGGCAGATTCGCGAAGGGCTGAGGGCAGGCCGTTCAGCCCCGTCGCGGGATTACTCACGTACAGTAGTTTCAACTTGCCTGCCACAGCGCACTCCGGGTGAAAAAATCTACACCCAAGAAAATTATAGACTTGCGCGCCTTCGAAACAATCCAAAGTGGGGTCGCATTGCCTGGATGGTTGCAGGCGGCCCGGATGGGGTAGTGGCCGCCTTCAGGTAGGAACCGCCTCAACTAACTATGTCGCTGTCACACTCCCGCGTTTCGACAATATCGGTCAATCCACCAGACCCGCTCCAGAGCGTTCAAATTCCCGCCGGGCGTGCCGAATCCTCCGTCCGTGCCGCGTTTGCCAGTAGCGGATTTGTCGCCCTCAAGGGCCGATTAAGGGCGTCAGTCTTCCACGGCGCTGTCGCCCGTCCGTTTGACAGGTTGCTTCCGCAGCTCGCTCATCGTCGAAGTGATGCCGCGGCAATACTGCCGGATCGCTTCAGCGTAGTTGCCGCTCGCATCGGCGGTCAGCGCTTTGCGGCAACACTCGTCGAGCGGTTGCCAGTTGATGGTCCATTGCCCGTCGCGTGCGGCTTCGCGCAGCTCGTCGAGCGTTTTGGCCAGCTTGTCGGCCAGCTCGTGGCTCGGCGGACAAGCGACGCTGGTGTAGGGTCCGCGCCCCAGCATCCGCCCGTTGCCGACCTCGGTGCCGCTCGGCAAGCCGCCATAGCGCTGAACCAATCCAATCAGGCCGGCCACCGCGGCTCCGCCCAAGGCGACCGCAGCCGGTATCCACTCGAGCATGGCCGCCATGACCAGCGCCGCGAGCAGGCACACGCCAGCGACAATCCACACGGCCGGGTGCACCGACCTGGCGACCGGCGCTCCACCGACGCGCAGCGGCTCGGCGGGCGTTGCACCGCTGGCCGCTTCCGGCCCCACCACCTTGGCGACGATCACCGTCGAGTTGTCGGGTCCGCCGCGCAGATTCGCCAGATCGACGAGCGCCCGCACGGCCTCTTGCGGCGGCAAGCTCGCCAGGATGGCGCCCAATTCGGCGTCTTCGACCCGCCCGGTCAGGCCGTCGCTGCAAATCACATACACGTCGTCGGGAAAAATCGGATGCGGCCCTTCCAGGTCGATCTGCACGGCCGAGTTGGGTCCCAGCGACCGCGTGATCACGTTCTTGGGAATGACCGCGCCCAGGTCGGCCCCCTCCGGCATTTGACCGCTCGCCCTCAGTTCCCACTGCAAGCTGTGGTCGAACGTCAATTGATGCAGCATCTGGCCGCGAAGCCGATAGATGCGGCTGTCCCCCACGTGCGCGGCCAGGGCCCCTTGCGGCATGAGCACCAGCGCGCTGGCCGTCGTCCCCATGTTGTGAAAATCGGGATTGGCCGTGCCGCGGCGATGAATCTCCGCGTTGGTCTCGCGGATCGCCCGCATGATTGCCTCGGGCGCCGAAAGCTCGCGGTACTTGTGATACAGATGCGGAATGCCGTCGGCGGCCAGCTTGCTCGCCAGTTCGCCGGCGGCATGCGCTCCCATGCCGTCCGCCACCAGCAGCAGGTGGCCGCGCTCGCGATACAGATCGGGCGAATCGGCGATGACCTGGGCCAGCGAATCCTGATTCGTCGTGCGGCGCATACCGACGTCGCTCAGGTTGGCTACTTGCAGGCCCGTCACAAAACTCACCGCTGCCGCCTTTCATTAAGGACAAACTCGGACCAGAAGTTTTGCGCCCGATTCGCCCAGGCTCCCCATTCTACCGGCGGCTGGCCCGCGGAGTAAGGCGAATCGACGCGCCATATTTGCCGCAAATTCTTGCGCCGATTCAGGTTAGTTCGCACACGACAAGTTGCCAGCATGCGCAGCACGACGCCGGGCGGGCCGCGAATGATCGACGAGTCGTCTGGTCCCTCGGCCCACAAATTTCTATACTCCGCACCCCTTACCTCCGGACCTGCGTTTCTGTGCGCACCAATTCCTCGCTGACGACCATACAAGCGCGATTGGCGCTGGCCGCTGCGCTGGTGGCGCTGCTCACCGCCACCGGCTGCGTGCGCCGCCGGCTGACGGTCCGCACCCAGCCGCCAGGGGCCCAGGTTTTTGTTGACGACCAGGAGATCGGCACGACGCCTTGCTCATCGTCGTTCGTCTATTACGGCACGCGGAAGGTCACGCTGATCAAGGACGGCTATCGGACCGAGACGCTCTACCAGAAGCTCAACCCGCCCTGGTATCAGATTCCGCCGCTGGACTTCGTCACCGAAAACCTGCTCGTCCGCGAATTGCGCGACGAGCGGATTGTTGACGTGCAGATGGTCCCGCAGGAGATCGTGCCGCAAGCCCGCCTGCTGGAGCGGGCCAGCGCCCTGCGCAACGGTGCGCTCACCGGGCAGATCACGCTCCCCCCCGGCGCGGCCAGTCCGCCGCCGCAGTTCAGCCTGCCCGGCGAGGGCCTTCCGGGCGGAGCGCCGATTCCCAGCTACTCGCTGCCGCCGCCAGCCGAGGGCGTTGAGCGCTTGCCGCCGCCATAGTGTCCCGCGGAACCTACGGCGTCACGTCCGCAGCTTCCAGCGTCACGTTGTTCTGCTTGGCGCTGGTGCCTTGCTTGCGGACCACTTCGAACAGCAGGTCTGCCTTTTTCGCCGCCGGCACCTGCGTGGTGATTTCCACCGTCTGATAGTCGTGCAGCTTGGGCTCGAGCCGGCTGCGGAACTCGACGTGCCCTGGAAATGCCCGGCGAATCTCGACCTCGATTGGCCTGGCCGTGTA
>JAKEHX010000411.1 GCA_022614795.1 Planctomycetaceae bacterium
GCTTGTCCCCAGGTCGCGGTCTTCCCAAACGATCGTGACGATGTACTCGCCCACCGGTGCTCCGTCTTCGGAGCCGTAGGTCGAAATGGCAAACGTGCCATCCTCCTTGACCTCGGCCCGCGGCCGCGGGTCCACAGGTTCGGCTGGCTCATTGAGCGGAACGAACAGGACAAACGCCGACGCCGCCGGGGCGCCGCCGACGGTCACGCTGCCGCGGACCGGATGCACCGGCTTTTGGTTCTCGTAGACGGGGGAAGTGAACGAGCAGCCGCTAGCAGCCAATAACGCGCAGCCCGCCGCCAGGATCACAGGGCAGAGACTCAGAATGAGGCGGGCTCCTACTCGCCAGCGGCAAAGCCAACGTGATTCGAGTTCATCGGGCAGGATGCAGGCCATAGGCCATACCAGACGAGTCGCCTAAATTTTTACAACTTTTGACAAATCATAGCTTGACACCCTTCCCCGCGTCAAGGAGCGGTCCGCCGTTCGCTCCGCGGGTCGAGGCGCTCGTCGTGTGGCAGTCAAAATGGCGAAGGCGCGAGAAACTTCAATCCAACCTCGCGGTTCTTGTTAATAAACAGTTCAATGCCTGTCAGCACTGCTTCGTGCCAATTTGCTCGCGGAGCTTTGTGTGCGTCTATTCCCACAGGAGTTTGCCCCCATGAAACGCATGAGCATTTGGCGAGGCGCCCGCTGGTGGCTGCCTGTCGCCGGCGGATTGCTCGTCAGCCTGGCCGCCGCGGCGATCGCGGATGAGCCGGCCGATCAAATGCAAGAACCGGCAACAAAGCCAACGATCGCGCGGCCCATCTGGTCGGGCGAAGCGAGTGAGTTTGTCCTACAACGCGGTGCTGGGGGCGGGCCGGCGCAACTGATGGCGCTGCTCCAGCAGGGCCGCAGCGGCGATGATAACGCCGAAGATCGTGATGATCGCCCTGGCGATCAGGAAAGTCGGGATCAAGGCGGTCCGGATCGCGCCCGCGGCCGCGAAGGGGAAGAGCCGGCTCGAGATGCGGGGCGCGGCCCAGCGTCTGGCGGGCGCGGCAACATGCGCCGTCCGGGCGGTGGCGGATTTGCTGGTGGAAATTTTGGGCCTGGCGGCCAGCGTGGTGGTCCGGGATTCGGCCCTGGACTGGCCCCGCAGCGCGGTGGTCCGGCATCGGACTCCATTAGCCAGCAGCTTCAACGTCTGGAGCGGAAGGTTGACCAGGTGCTGCGCGAGCTGAACGCCTTCCGGGCGATGCATCCCGATGCGCGCAGCACGGGCGAGCGCCGGCCGCAGCCCGACGCACGTGCACGGCGTCCCATGCCGCCGCGTGAAGGGGATCGGCGCGAGGAAGGAGATCGTCCGCGTGAAGGCGATCGACGTCCGGAAGCAGATCGTCCGCGTGAAGGAGACCGGCGTCCGGAAGCTGATCGTCCGCGTGAAGGCGATCGACGTCCGGAAGGAGGTCGTCCGGAAGCTCGTGAAGGTGACAGACCGCGAGAAGGGGACCCGCCGCGTGAAGATGACCGGTCGCGCGACAGCCGTCGGCCTGGATTCGGTCCTGGCATTGGGCCGCCCGGACCTGGTCGCGGCGGCTTTGGTTTTCCCGGGTTTGGAGCACCTGGATTCGGGCCGCCGGGCCGTCGGCCGAGCGCTGGCGCCGAAGGAGGACCGCGTGAAGGCGACCGTGGAGGTCGAGGAGAGGGCGGGGACCGGCCGGATCGGGACGACGACCGGCGATCCCGGGATGACCGGGGCGAAGACCGCCAGCCACGCGGCGAAGACGAAGCCTGAGAACAAACTCGATTAAAAATTCTTTAGCAGCCGGGGCCAGGCAGCCGCCGGCTGCTTCTGTTTTTAGGGGTCGCATCCGTCCCGCGGCAAGTGATAGCACGCGGCGGCAAAGTGGATTCATTCGAAAAAGGCCGAGAATTTTCCGGGCCGAACTATTCTCAAACGGCGCTCGGCGGGTTTAGAATGGTGGCGTTAGATGAGGAGGCGCTGACCGGACTGTTTCGACAGCACCACGTTCTGTGGTCCTCTCCGGGTTAGCAAACGATTTGGCTTATCGCATTTTCGATCACGCAAGCTTTCCGCAGGCGAGCGCGCGCTCTTGCCGTCTTGAGCCGCGCCCGCCCGTGGTGTGTTTGCCATGCCGGCCCGGCTCAAGGTGGAGGAGCGGCCGGCCGTTCGTCGCGGTTTTCGATTCCGCGGAAGGTCGCGACGAGTTGTTTCTTATCTCGTAACGGATTATTGAACCCTTTCGCAAGATTGGCGTTCACCCGAGGCTGACATGCTGACCCTGACGACCCGGAACATGACCAACGAATCTCCCTTGTCCCCGGCTCCTTCGCCGGCGGAGGGACGCACTCCAGCATCCAACGCGGCTGCCAGCGGCCCCAGCGCGCAGAACCTGGCCAGCCTGGGGGATGAGACGTCGAAGGACCTGGTCCAGCTCTTCAAGCTGTTGGCCGACGAAACGCGGCTGCGGGTGCTGTATTTCCTGATGCAGCAGGACGAGCTGAACGTCCGTACGCTCTGCAAGCTTCTCCGCCAGAGCCAGCCGGCGGTGAGCCATCACCTGGCCTTGCTGCGGGTGGCGGGGATCATCGAATGCCGCCGCGACGGCAAGCACAACTTCTACCACCTGGTCCCCAAGCGCTGCCAAGCCTACCTCGACACGCTCTTCGGCGGCTCGGGCGACCAGCCGCGAAAGGTGCGCGTGGAAGACGCGGTAGTGACGTACGTGCGGGATGGGAAGGGCGGGTAGAGTTGCGAACCGAATTGGTGCGGCTTACGGCACAACCCCAGTTCGGCGCTCCAATTCCCGGCAAAACTTGTCGAAGGATGGGGATCGACCACGGCACAGGTTGAGGTCCATCGTCGCGGTCATCGCTGGTTGATCTTGTGTTTCCGAGTATTTCGCGCCCCTAAAACGATCGCTGACCCACCGTTTGCCACTGCGTTGGCTTTCTGGGTCGAGAGGCGCCACTTCACCGGATTGCATGCGCAAATACTTGCCCAGCGAATCTGCCGCCGCGACGAACCAAGTCTCGTACTCGATATTGGCGACAACACACGAAACATCAGCGTGACCAAAGTCGGCCCGCATCCACCCCAAGAGTCTTGGGCCCAAGGAGCAAGGTGGGTCCGGACTCGGATCGCGATCGATCAGCAGCAAAACCACTGCCGGATCGATGGCGGCGGGGTCATTCTTAAGCTTGGCGATTGCCAAACCGACAGCCTTCCGCAGCTCGTCCTGCTGATCTACAGCCTTACGCTTGACACGAATGGGCTTGAGGACCTCGGCGTATTGAGCCGCGGCTATTTCGGACCAAACGCGCCGCAATAGAATCGGCGCAGCGGCTACTTCGCCGTGTCCTTCGACGATGGCGGCGATACGAATTCGACTCACGACGCGGCCTCAGTTTCGGCGAACAAGGGCAATTGCGATTGGCGCAGAACGTCGGCCCGGTCTGGCTCAAGCTGATCGATCCGCAACAACTCGCCAGCGGAATAGAGGTGATTGCGAATGGTCTCGCGAGAGGCTGGATCGACGGGGGCGACATCCGTCCGTCCGTGAATCGCCTGCAGAACAAGCAACTGCTCTGAGTCCGGATCCACACGATCTAGCAAGTCCGGGCTGTGAGTCGTGACGAGAACTTGAGTTTGTGTCGCTGCCTCACGAAGCGAATCCATCAAGGCGCCGGTCGCAGCAGGATGTAAAGCAGCTTCTGGCTCTTCAATGCCAATGAGTCGGGCCGGACTCGATTTGTCCGTAAGTTGCTGGACCGCAACCAGCGCTCCGAGGGCGCGCAGCGTTCCATCCGACATACTTGCGGCAAAGAACTTCCAAGGGTGCTTCGATCCCTCCACCAGTTGTCGAAATTCAAGGGTTTCACGCGGACCAAGCTGAACTCGGTCGAAATCCGTAATGTCCGGAACAATGCTCCGCAGGTAGCCCTTGATTCGCTCGATGATCTCCGGCCTGTCTTTCGCGAGTCTGGCCACCACGCTCGCGATGTTGCTGCCGTCCCGGCGCAACAGCTCGCCAGCATCAGGTGCTTGAAGCTCTTTCATTGCCTCCGGGTTCAGGTTGTAGAATCCCATCGCGAGCAAGCCGTCATAAATGCGCCGATACTGCGGCAATCCGGCCGCATAGACGAGGTAGAGACGGTCCGGCAATACCGGAGGCATCCCCTCGTGAGTTGCAGGGTTTCCGTTGCCTCCTGCCAGCAGCGGGTGCCCCGGTTCTCTCCTGGACTGGAGCTGGCCATCGATGATCTGAAAGCCAGCCGTCACCTGGCCACCGCCGCGGTGAATTGCAAGCCGCTCTTCTTTGACCTTCAATCCGCCTGAAGGCTGGGCGGCAATTTCAAAGCCATAGGTCGCAAATTCTTCAGTCGTGAGTTGTAGTTGCAGGTCAATTCCAAAGTTGTGCGGATGACCCGTTGACCGCCTTCGTACGGCTTCGATTCCGCCACGCGCCTTAATCGCGTGATCAAGCGAAAGATTCAGTCCATCGGCAACGAATCGCAGCGCGTCGAGGAAGTTGCTCTTGCCGGAACCATTTCGTCCGACCAGCAGTGTTAGCGGTCCAAGCTCAGCTTCGCACACGCTGATGCTTTTATAATTCCGAATTCGAATTCGCCGGACGAATGGCGCAGGTCGCATTTACGCACGCTCCGGCTAGACACTGGAGATGGTCTTAAAAATTGAACAATTCTGTTCAAGCAATTGTAGTCCGAAATCGCTTGGTCCGGCTCGTCAAACTGCCGCCAGTGCCGCGGGCACCGGGAAGTGCGAGCACAGGCTGCTGACTTCGCCGCGGATCCGCTGGGCCAGCGCGGCATCGTCGGGTTTCTTCAAAACGTCGAGCATCCAGCGGCCGATTCTGGTCATTTCGCCTGTGCCCATGCCGCGCGTGGTCAGGGCCGGCGTGCCGATGCGGATGCCGCTGGGATCCAGCGGCTTGCGGGTGTCGAACGGGATCATGTTCATGTTGACGGTAATACCGCAACGTTCGAGGGCCTCGGTCGCCAGTTTGCCGCCGATGCCCAGGGCGGTCACGTCCACCAGCATCAGGTGATTGTCGGTTCCGCCGCTGATGAGTTTCAGGCCTCCGGTGAGCAGCGTTTCGGCCAGGGTCTTGGCGTTGGCGATGATGGCCCGGCCGTACTCCTTGAATTCCGGTTGCAACGCCTCGCCGAAGCAGACCGCCTTGCCGGCGATGACGTGCATCAGCGGCCCGCCCTGGAGGCCGGGGAAGACGGTGCGGTCGAGGTCCTTGGCGTACTCGCTTTTGCAGAGCACGAGGCCTGCCCGCGGGCCGCGCAGCGTCTTGTGCGTCGTCGTGGTGACGAAATCCGCCACCGGGACCGGATTGTTGTGTAGGCCCGCGGCGACGAGGCCCGCGTAGTGGGCCATATCGACGAAGAGCCTGGCCCCGATGTCGCGGGCGATCTCGGCGAATTTTTCGTGCGGAATCTCGCGCGGATAGGCGCTCGCCCCCGCGACGATGAGCTTGGGCTTGTGCTCGCGGGCCAGGCGCGCGACCTGGTCGAAATCGATCCGATGCGTGTCGGGCGTGACGCCGTAGTTGAGGAACTTGTAGAGCTTGCCCGACAGGTTGAGCTTCATTCCGTGGGTCAAGTGACCGCCGTGGGCCAGGTCCAGGCCCAGCACGGTGTCGCCCGGATTGAGCAGTGTTACATAAACCGCCTGGTTGGCCTGCGAACCGCTGTGCGGCTGGACGTTGGCGTGCTCGGCGCCGAAGAGCCGTTTGGCCCGGTCGCGGGCCAGGTTTTCGACCGTATCGACGTGCTCGCAGCCGCCGTAGTAGCGCCGGCCGGGAAGGCCTTCAGCGTATTTATTGGTGAGGACGCTGCCGACCGCCTGCATGACCGCGACGCTGGTGTAGTTTTCACTGGCGATCATCTCCAGGCC
>JAKEHX010000412.1 GCA_022614795.1 Planctomycetaceae bacterium
CTCCTTGGCTTGGTCTGTTGACACAAACCATTCTGAGGAACCCTCTTGCGTTCACCTATGCTGATCTAGCCGGACTTGGAACTACTGAAATTGCAAATTGAGTTGGCCACACCTCGCTTGACCGCCCATGGCGCAGAGGTTGTACTCAATTCATGGCCAATCTCTTCGCCCAATCCGAAGCCGAGAATTTTCGCCAGGCCCAGCCGCTGGCCGCGCGGATGCGGCCCGTGACACTCGGCGAGTTCGTCGGCCAGCAGCATTTTCTCGGCGAGGGGAAGCTCCTCTCGCGGCTGCTGGCGGCCGATCGGCTGGGCTCGGTCATCTTCTATGGTCCGCCCGGAACGGGCAAAACGACGCTCGCCCGCCTCTTGGCCACCGAGAGCAAGCGCAAATTCCGCCAGCTTTCGGCCGTCACCAGCGGCGTGAAGGAGCTGCGCGAAGTGCTCGAACGGGCGCGCGACGAATTGGCCAGCGGCGGACAGCGAACGCTCCTCTTCATCGACGAGATTCACCGCTTCAGCAAGGCACAGCAGGATGTGCTCTTGCCCGATGTCGAAGAAGGAATCGTCACGCTCGTCGGCGCGACCACCAGCAACCCGTTCTTCTCGGTGATTAGCGCCCTGGTGAGCCGCAGCCAGATCTTCGAGTTCCAGCCGCTCTCGGCGGACGACATCCGGGCGCTGTTGCGGCGGGCCTTGACCGACAAGGTCCGCGGCCTGGGCAACTACGACGTGAGGATGCACGAGGACGCGCTCGGTTTTCTGGCGGAAGTTTCCGACGGCGACGCACGGCGGGCGCTGGCGGCCCTCGAGATCGGCGTCTTGTCCGCGAACACCAAACCGCTCGAATTCACCCGCGAGCTGGCCGCCGAATCGGTCCAGCGGAAAGCCGGCGCGTACGATCCGACCGGCGACGAGCATTACGACGCGATCAGCGCCCTCATCAAGAGCGTCCGCGGCAGCGACCCCGACGCGGGAATCTACTGGCTGGCCCGCATGCTCGAAGCGGGCGAGGACATTCGCTTCCTCTGCCGCCGCCTCGTGATTCTGGCCAGCGAGGACGTGGGAAACGCCGATCCGCAGGCTCTGCCGATTGCCGTGGCGACCATGCAAGCCTGCGAGTTCGTCGGCCTGCCCGAATGTCAGCTGCCGCTGGCCCAGTGCGTGGCTTATCTGGCCTGCGCACCCAAGTCGAACGCGGCGACCGTCGCCATTGGCGAAGCCCGCCAGGACATCCGCGAAGGCCGCATCTTGCCAGTGCCGGTGCACCTGCGCGACCGGCATTACCCGGGGGCCAAGCGGCTGGGCCACGGCGAGGGCTACGAATACGCCCACGACGCCGAAGGGGGCGTTGCCGCGCAGGACTATCTGGGCGTGGCGCGCGAATATTATCGCCCGGTGGAGCGCGGCTTTGAGGCGGAGCTGGCCCAGCGGCTGGCGGCGATTCGAGCGCGCTTGCGGGAAAAGTAGTAGGCACACTCCGTGTGCCGTCGGCGCCGGCGTTGACGACACCGCGAACGGCACACGGAGTGTGCCTACTACGTTTTGTGCTATCCTGAACCAATGAACCAAAGCGACCCACAGCAGGACGCGCCGGCCGGCACCACGTCCCCTCCGGCCGAAGCGGGCGTGACCTACGAATCCTCTTCGCCGCTCGTCCGCGCCGAATTTGCCGAAGCCGAGCCCCCTCCGCGCCTCCGCCGTCGCCGCCGCATCGGCTTGCCGATCGTCCTGTTTCTGCTGACCTGCTTCTCGACGTTCCTGGCGGGGGCCACGCGCTACATGCCCGCCGAGAAACTCAGTTCGGCGCTGCCGTTTAACGACCGCTGGGACGTCGACTTCAACCTTCCCACCCTGATGCCGCTGCGGCAGTCCGTCTATCGCCATTTTTCGGAGGGCCTCTTGTACATGGCCTGCGTCCTGGCGATCCTCTTCGCCCACGAGATGGGGCACTTTGTCATGACGCTGGTCTATCGCGTCCGGGCCAGCCTGCCGTTTTTCATTCCGCTGCCCATCTCGCCGATTGGCACGATGGGGGCGGTGATCGCCATGGACTCCCGCCAGGCCAACCGCCGCCAGATTTTCGACATCGGCCTGGCCGGCCCGCTCGCGGGGCTCGTCGTTGCCATTCCGATCATGTGGATCGGCGTGCAGAAATTCGACTTCGCGCCCGGCGGGCCGGCCAGTCTCCAGGCCCCGCTTGCCATGCGCCTGGCGATCGAGCGCGTGCACCCTGGCAAATACGACCCGGCCAGGGGCTTTCCAATCGACCAGGCCAATCCCTGGTTCATGGCCGGCTGGGTGGGCTTGCTCGTGACCGGGCTGAATATGCTCCCGGTGAGCCAGCTCGACGGCGGGCACGTGATCTACGCCCTGTTTGGAAAGAGGGCGCACTGGGTGGCCCGCGGGTTCATGGCGGTCGCCCTCGCCTACATGACCATCACCGTGCTCTGGTACCGTTCGTTTCCGCCGTGGATTCTGATGGCCCTCTTGGTGCTCATCATTGGCACCGACCATCCTCCCACCAGCGACGACGCCGTACCCTTGGGCTGGTTTCGCACCGTCCTGGGCCTGGCGTCGCTGGCCATTCCCATCTTCTGCTTCGTTCCCAACCTGCTTCCCTGAGCCACATGACGGGTCCAAGCTCCAAGCTCCAAGCACTAAATCTCAAACAATTTCGAAATCCCAATGACCGAACGGCCCACATCTCCCTTGTTTCGAGCCTTGTTTCATTGGGTAATTTGTAATTGTTTGATGCTTGGTGCTTGTCATTTGGTGCTTGGGATATTCGCCCTTGCCGCGGGCCTTTCCGCTCACGAGCCGCAGACTCCTTCGGGCGTGCAGTGGATCGACCCGGCTGGCGTTTCGGGTTCGCTGGTGATTCATGGAGGGGGCGAGCTGACCGACGCCGTGCGCGACAAATTCTTCAGCCTGGCCGGCGACAAACAGGCCCGCATCGTCGTGATCCCCACCGCCAGCGACCGGGCCGACAGCGAAAGTGGGGCAGGCTTCCAGCCTGCCAGCTTCCTTGAACCATGGAATTCGCTCGGAGCTGCCGACGTGCAGCTCCTGCACACGCGATCGAAGACACTCGCCAACGACGAGGCCTTTGTCGCCCCGCTCAAGGCCGCGACCGCGGTATGGCTCGGCGGCGGCGATCAATCAAACATCGCTCAGGCCTATCTCGGCACGGCAGTCGAGCGCGAGCTGGCCGCGCTGCTGGCCCGCGGCGGCGTGATCGGCGGCACCAGTGCTGGGGCCGCCGTCCAGTCCAAAACGATGATCGCCGGCGGCCGCACCGAGCCGACGATGGGAACCGGCTTTGATTTTCTGCCCGGCGCGATCATCGACCAGCACTTCAAGGCCCGCAATCGGCAGGGCCGGCTGCGGAAGGCACTGGCCGACCATCCGGGCCACATCGGATTTGGAATTGACGAGGCCACAGCGCTGGTCGTCCAGGGCCGGCGGCTGCAAGTCTTCGGCAATGGCACGGTCAGCGTGTTTCTGGCCGCGTCCGCATCGCGGCCGGCGCGCGAACTGGAGCTCGCGCCGCGCGAGTCGCACGACCTGACCATGCTCCGCCGGGCCGCGATCGACCGCTCGCTGGCCGATTTTCCCGCCCAGGAGCTGCCGCCGACCAGGCTCGACGCCGGCTCGCTGGTCATCGTCGGAGGCGGCGGCATGCCCAAGGAGGTAGCCGAGAAATTCATCGAGCTGGCGGGAGGGCCGGACGCCTTGATCGTCGTGCTGCCGACGGCCAATGAAGGGAACGGCTCCGGCAATGAAGGGCGCTTCCTCGGGCTAAGGACTCAGGCCCAAGCCTTCTCGGCGAACACCTGATCGGCTGCATCGCGGAAGTCGCGGTCGCTCATCTGCGGCGCGCCTTCCCCTTCGCCCGCTTCCGGCGGAGCACTGGCCGAGCCGGCCGTCGAGGCAAAGCCGAAGTCGCTGAGCGTGCCGTCCAGGCGGATGATGAACTCGCCGGCGCTGGTGCTTCCGAGGATGCGGAAGCGGGCGGTCGAGCCAGCCGGCGGCGAGGCCGGGCTGCCGGTGCCGGTGTTTTGGCTGGGATTCTGGTAGATCCGCTTGGTCACGCCGCCAATGGTGAGCAGGAGCGACGGGATCGTGCCGCCGGCTCCAAATTCCAGCTGGAGCGTGGCCCTGGTGCTCCAGCCCGCCAGGCAATAGGACCAGTAGACCTCGTTGCCGGGACCGACCGCCAGCACCATGCCGGAGGAACCGGACGAGGCGAGGATTTCGGTGATCAGGCCCGACGCGTCGTCGAGCTGCGCCGGGTCGATCCCCTTTTCCACGAAATTCAGTCCGCTGATCGGGCCGGTCACGATCGATTCCTGGATGGTCCAGGCCAGGGTGTACTGGTCGTTCGCGAAAGTCTTGACCAGCGGGCTGACATTGCTGGAAGGGTCGACGCCGTCCTTCAGGAACTTGGGCGTGAACTCGTTCACCGTGTAATTGCCCGGGAACAAGCCGCTGAACGAATAGCGGCCGAGCTCGTCGGTGAAGGCCACGCGGGGGGTGAAGTTCGGCACGCCGATCACGTTGGTTCCGGTGAGCTGAACCTGCGCGTTGGCCACGGGCTTGTCGCCCGCTCCGAAGACGCCGTCGCCGTTGTCGACGAAGACCGTGCCGCTGATGTCCTTGGGCACGAAGGCCACGACCTGGACGGTGTAGGTCGCCGTGGCGGTTCCGCCGCGGCCGTCGCTGATCGTGTACTGGAACGAGTCTTGTCCCAGGAAGCTGCCGGCATCGTAGAACAGGTCGTTGCCGACCCGCCGCACGACGTTGCCCGCGGCAGTGGTCGTCTGGGTGGTGCTGCCGCCGACGTGCGTAATCGAGAGCACATCGCCAGGCACCGCCCCCACATCGACGCCGGCGTTGTCGTTGGCCAGTGCGCTGGGGAGCAACTGGTTGGTGAAGTTCTGAATCACGAAGTCGAACGTGTCCGGGTTGGCGACGGGGTTGTCGTTGACTTCGTTCACGTTGATCGTGACGGTCGCGATGTTCGACAGCTTGCCGCCGCTTTGGGCAGGGCCATCGCTCACCTGGTAGGTGAAGCTGATCGGCGTGCCCAGCGTGAAGAAGTTTCCAGCCGGCGAATAGGTGAACGAACCGTCGGCGTTGAGCGCGACGCTGCCTGCTGCGGCGGGCACGTTGGTTACGAGCACGGCGGTCAGGCCGGCCAGCGGCGTCTCTTCGTCGCTGTCGTTGCCTAATACGCCGGGGGCGCTCACCACCAGCGGCGTGTCTTCGCTGGCGGTGAACGAATCGGCCACGGCCACGGGCGGATCGTTGAATGGAGTGACGTGGATCGTCACCGTCCCGACGTTCGACGTCGCCAGGGCGTTGTCGGTGGCCGTGTAGGTGAAGGTCACGTCGAAGTTGGTGACGACGGTCGCGGGTGGCGTGTAGACGAACGAGCCGTCCGCGTTGAGGATCAGGCTCCCCTGGGCCGGCCCCGTCACCAGGGCGATCGAGCCCGTGAATCCGCCGGGCTCGTCGACGTCGGTCACGGCCGTGCGGAGGCCTTGCGCCGCATTGCGACTGAGCACGGCCCCTTCTTCGACGGTGAACTCGGGGTTGCCGGCGACCGGAGCGTCGTTGACCGGATTGACCTGGATCGTAACCGTGGCGATGTTCGACAACTTCGCGTCACTGGGATCGTTGTCGTTGACCTGATACTGGAAGGAGGCGACCCCCAGGTTGCTGTTGAAGTTGTTGTTCGAGTCGAAGGTGAACGAGCCGTCCGGGTTCAGCGTGACAACGCCGTTGGTCGCCGAGCCCACCAGGACCGCCGTCATGAGGTTCGGCGTTTCGACGTCGGTGTCGTTGGAAAGCACGCCGGGTGCAGGAATCACGAGCGGCGGATCGTCTTCGTTCATCACGTAAATCCCGCCCGGCCCGTCATTGACCGCCACCGGAGCGTCGTTAACCGAGGCGACGTTGATGACGGCGGTCGCTTCGTTCGATTGATTGCCCTGCGGGTCAACGGCCCGATAACGGAACGAGGTGCTGCCGAAGAAATTGAGGCCCGCCGGCGGAGTCCAGGTGAACGATCCGTCCGCCGCCAGGTTGACCGTCCCTTGCCCGGCCGCCGGCTGCTGGGTCAATTGAGCCGTCAGGCCGGCATTGAAGGGAGCCGAGAGGTTGTCGGCGTCGGTGTCGTTGAGGAGGACTCCCTGGGCCACACTGACGCTTAGGATCGTGTCTTCGGTGGCGGCATAGGGACCATCGTCCACCGCAACGGGAGCATCGGCGACGTTGGCGATGTTCAAGGTGACGGTCGCGGTCGCGTTGGCTCCAAGCACCGTATTTACCGTGACCGGCGTTTCCGAGATCGTGTAGGTGAACGTCACTTGGCCGAAGAAGTTCACCGAGGCGGGCGTATAGACGATGAAGTCGTCCGTCTTGGTGCCAGGCGTCCCCGCGTCGTTGATTGTCACCGTGCCGACGGCGGGCTGGGTCACCGATTCGAGAGTCACCTGCGCGCCCGCATTGGCGAGGTCATTGGCCAGAACGCTGGGGCTGTTCAAAGCAAAGGATGCCGGGCCTTCGTTCAGATTGTAGGTATTCGGGTTGGCACGCGGCCGCACCGTTGCCACGACGTCAATCGACACGGTGTCGCTGTCGGTCAGCGGCCCGGGCGCGCCGGTGTTGCCGTTGTCGTTGCTGAGGACGGTCAGCGTGACGGTCTCCGGCAGGCCGGCATTGAACTTGAGCGATGCCAGCGTGGCGTTGACCGCGGCGATCGTCCCGGAAACCGTGACGTTCTGCGAATTGTTGCCGCTGACGTTGGCCCCGCCAGCCGCTGTAACGTTGAGCGTGCCCCCCTGCGTGCTGTTGGTGCTCAGCGTCACGGTCATGTTTGGATTGGTCGTCGGAACATCGACATCCGAGACGCTGATCGTATTGCCGTTAGTGAACGACAGCTGAGCCGACTCGTCGACTTGGACGGCGGCCGGGACCGCGTTCACGGGCGCGTCGTTGGTCGGCGTGACGTTGATGTTGATCACGTCCACGTCGGAAAGCGGCTGGTTGTTGGGGGCGACGCCCGAGTTGCCGTTGTCGTTGGTGGTGACGGTGATCTGGGCCGAACCGTTAAAGTTAAGATTCGGCGCGTACTTGAGGCCGCTCAGGGCCGGGTTGATGTTGGCGATGCTGCCGACGATGATCAGGTCGTTGGTGCCGTCGCCGGTGATGGCCAGGGTGCCGGGCAGCGATGGGAGCTTGAGCGTGCCGTTGGTCGATTGGAGGCGGAGGTTGACGCTGGCCGCGCCGGCATCGACGTCGCTGATCGAGATGGCATTGCCGCCGCCGAACACCAGTCCGGCCGGCGCGTCCTCGGCAACCGTCTGCGGGCCGGGGACTGCGTTGACCGGGGCGTCGTTGGTCGCCGTGACGGTGATGGTTACCGTGGCCGTGTCAGTGAGCGACGCATTGACGCCGTCGCGGATCGTGTACTGGAACGTGACGACCCCATTGAAGTCGCCGTTAGGCACCGTGTACTGCAGCTGGTTGCCAACCTGGACGACGGTGCCCGAAGCCGGCTGCGTGAAGTTAGCGATGACCAGATTGCTGGGTCCGGTGCTGTCCAGGTCGTTCGCGAGGACATTGACTGTCACATTGGCCCCCGCCCCTTCATTGAGGGAGGCTGCATCGTTGATGGCCGACACCGGTTCGACAATGTTGATCGAGCCGGACTGGAACGCCACCACTGACGCGGGCATGGGGCTGGTCCACGGTCCCCCGTCGTCGTCGGCGTCGCCCAAGACGGTGATGAACCTCTGGCTTTGAACCGAAGGATAGGCGCCCGTAAAGGTGACCGGAGAGGCGCTCAGCTTGTCTTTGGCAGTCATCCGCAGCCGGAACACCTCCACAATCTGGGTTCCCGGCCGCGGTCCAAACGGATCGGCGAAGACTTCCGCGTTGATCCCGCCGGCGTTCACGACACCGTTGGCCTGCGGAATGACGATCGGCCGATTGTCCGGATTGAGGAACGACGTGTAGTAAAGGAGGTCGTTCTGGTCGTCGTTGATGATCGTGAAAGGGTCCAGCGGATCACGGACCTTGCGCGGCTGGAACATCTCCTGAAATGACGCCAGCAGATTCGGATCGCCCTTGACGGTTTCGGTGACGTTGACGCCCGTCGCTCCACCCGGCACCGTCAGCGTCGCGCCCAGGTTCGCGAAGTCCTTGTTGGACTCGTCGTTGATGAAGCGGACGAAGAACCGGCGGTTGTTGGCGCCTGGTTCCACCTCGATGTTCCGCAGATTGCCGACCGTCGAGCTGCCGATCTTGGTCAGGGCCACCAGCGCGTCGCGGATGCGAGTGGACATCGTGACGGCATCTGCCGTGAAAGCAATCTCGGCGGTCTGCTGCGTCGTATTATCGGTGTCGGTGAACGTCAGACGGAGCCTCGTGCTGCTAGTGGGGCTGCCGGTGAACTCGATGAGCTGGGTTTCATTCACCTGCACGTCGGTCTGAGCCCGGTCCCAGAACATTTCGAGAAACGGCGTGAACAGGCCCAGTGCAGCGTTGCCGTTGGGCTGAAGAGGAACGCGCGTGTCGCCCATGAAGCTCAGCACGCCTGTATCCTGTACCAGGACGCGCAGCTCATAGTGCCCGCCCTCCTGAATCGAGGTAATCGGGTCATTGGTGCCAAGGGCGACGGGCACGAGGGAAAAGTTGACGATGATCGGCGGGTCCTCGCCCTCCGCCGACAAATCGTTGACGACCATCAACAGGTCCAGCACGTTCAGCGCCGAATCGTTGTTCGGATCGATATAGAACCGCTCGCCGACGCTGCCTTCCGCCTCCCCTGCCGCGCCTGCCGCGCCTGCCGCGCCTGCCTCCCCTGCCGCGCCTGCCGGCGGTCCCCCGAGTTGTCGCGGGCCCGTCTGCGACAGGCTGTTGATCAAGGGCAGCAGGTCGAGCGTCGTCGTCGCGCCGTCGTTATTGATGTCCGTTGGCCGGACATAGTTCCAGTACTCCGAAACAGTCAGGCTGGGCAGGTCGCCCGCCAACAGGGCCCGGGGCTCCAGCCGCTCCGCTCCCAATAGCGGACGCTGATGCTGGCGGTTAAGAAACGAGCGCCGCCGGCGGCGTAGTTTCCGATGACGGCGATTAGGACGGCCAAGCGTGCTCATGAATACACTCTTACGAAAAGAACTCTGTTCCAAGCCGATCGGCCGCTCGGCCCCGCTCACCTGCCATCCTGACGGTGCACCGGGCGCGCGGCGATCGAATTTCAAGGGCCAGGTCGGGAATCACAACCTCTTTGGCACCAATGGGTTACATCAATTCATCCGGGTTGGCAGACCGTGCATGCCTCGCGCGATCTGCCGAGCATGACAACTTTCCAGACTAGTCGGCTTGAAAATCCTCTGCAACGAATTTGCGCGCCGGCCCGGCCAAAAATAGGCCGGCCAGGCCGGGATAATCGGATATCCCAGGTGCTCGCCTGGCGCCTGGTTATTTCATAGCAGGCTAGAAGCCTGCCCTTCTTAATTCTGGTCCTCCGCGAGGTCGTCGCCGGGCAACCCGCCGACATCGAGCGACAGATCGTCCAGCAGGTTGTCCCAGGCGTCTTCGTCCAGCGGTCCGTACGGAACCGTCCGGCTGGCGTGCTCGGAGAGCGAAAGGCCGAGCGTCCGCGAATCGAGCGGTGCAGACGTCGCCAACAGCTCGAGCGTTTCGTCGGTCCCGCCGTCCAGCCACGAATCGTCGCCCAGGTCGGAGGCGGTGTCCGCCAGCCGCTCTTCGATGACGACGCTGGGCGAAGCAAACAGCATGGCGGTGGGGAAAATCGAATCGGCACTGCCGGAGCCGGCATCGGCGTCAGACGTGCTGAAAGCTGTAAGGCCGCTGGAAGCAGCGCCGGCGGAGCTGCCGGAGCCAGTGGGACTGCCCGGAGCAGCGCTCGGCGCCGAGCCGCCACCGCCCACTGCTTCTCCTTCGCCGCCGCCGCCGGGGTTGAAGTTGACGGTGAGGTACGTGACGATCGCCAACAGGTCGAGGGGATCGACCTGGCCGAAGTTTCCTCCGCTGGGTGCGACGTCGACGAACCTGCCTTGCCCCGGAATGCCGCCGCCCGTCGGATCGAACGTCGGAGTCGTGGGCTGATACGGCGGGCTGGTAATCGGAAGCGTCATCACCGAGAAGCCCGGCAGAAGCTGGCCCGAGAGGAACGTGATGATGTTGATTTCGATCAACAGGTCGATGACGTTGACGATGCCGTTGTTGTCCACGTCTTCGGCCAGGGTGGGGTTGTTGAACGCCGGTCCGGCCATCGTGACGAGGTAATCTTCCACCTCGCCGTCGGGAGCGGGGCCATCGGGCGTGCCGATGCCGGCGGTGCTGAACCGGACCCGGAGGATCGACGAGCCTTGAGGACCGTTGGGCAGGGTGAAAGACACCGGCACTTCCACGTCCGGCGTGGTGATGTTGAAGCCGGGGACGATGTACTCGCCGGGCAGGTCGAACACGCCGTCGCGGTCCAGATCGAGCCAGGCATCGACCTTGCCCACGGACGAAGCGATGACGGTGAACGACGACAGGGCGCCGCGCGAGAGCACGATGTTTGTCACACCGTCGTCGCTCGAATCCAGGTTGGCGGCGGCCGAGGGCTGGCCGTCCGTGTCGGCTCCGACGGTCGCGCCCAGCCGCACGCCGGCCACGACCTGGTGGTTGGCGCCGTTGTTGGCCGCGAGGGTGGGGAAGGTGGCGGGAGCATCGCCCCAATCGATGGCCGAGCCGAGGAAGATCGTGTAGGTGTGCGACCCGTCGATCTGGTTGGCCTGCAAGAGATTGCCGGCCTTGTCGGTGATGCCCGTGGCGGGGCTGTTGTCGAGGGTGATGCGGTAGGTCGTGCTGAGGGGCCACAACCCGCCCAGCGGCGTGAGGACAATCAGGTTGTTGGTCGCGTCGTAGCTGAACGAATAGTCCCGGCCTTCCAGCAGCAGCGTGGTCGTGGCCCCCACCACGGTTTCGAGCTTCACTTTAGCGCCGCTGATCGAGAGATCATCGACGTCGGAGCCTTCCGGCGGGCCGCTGGGATCGGCCCGGTCGAACAGGCGGATGCGGAAGTCGCGAATGATGGTGTTGGTCCGCACGACCACGTTGGGAGCCGGATCGAGGTCCAGTCCGTCGGAGTCGTTGTCGGGCGGGTTGATGAGCCCGCCGGTCGGCCCGGTGAAGTCGACCCGGTCAATCGCGCCGCGATCCTTGAACGGATTGAGACCTTGGCCTTGCGGCGTGCTGACGCCCGGGTCATCGACGCGGAGCTGGCCCACGTTGTCGCGGTTGGGCGAAATGATCGGCGAGGGAGGGATGCCGAGCGGGTTGCGGACCGTCACCAGGCTCGGGCGGTCGAGCAGCGAATCGACCGAGCTGTCGATCGCCGGCGACAGGGCCTTCGGATAGAAGTTCCCCGCCGCGGCGTTGACGAACAGCGGCTGGTTGTTGCTGAGCACGATCGGGAAGCCGCTGCCGATGGGGACATTCGCATTCGTGTCGTTCCCCTGGAAGAGCATGCCGCCCAGGACCGTGCGGTCGCCGAGCGGCCCTGTCTGAGACGAGGCATCGACGCTGACGCCGACGTTGAAATTGGCGACGATGTTGTTGAGCAGCGTGGGAGCAGCCGTTTCATCGACGCGGATGCCGATGTCGGTTTCATTTCCGCCGGTGAGAGAGCCGCCTTTGCCGAAGAACGTGTTATTGACCGCGCGGGCGAACGGCACGGGAGCGTCGGGCGCCAGGACAGCGTTATCGCCGCTGATCCGCAGGCCGCCGAGGCCGTTGTTGTGGATCACGTTGTTGACGACCACGACGCCGGGAACGAATCGATCGGCACTCAGCTCGCGGAGATTGCGGTTGGGGCCGTTGTGGGCCGAGTTTCCGTCCACCGCCCGCCGCGGCTCGGCATCGATCAAGATGCCCCACTGCGACGAGTCCTTGATCTCGTTGCCTTGCAGGATGATCTGGCCCTGGTCGCGGAACAAGTTGCGATCGCCGACTCGCTCGGTCAAGGTCGAGAAGTTGAATCCGAAGGTCAGGAAGTTGAGCCCGCCGGGATTGGGCACGCTCACCGAGCCCAGCAGGTTGATCTGATTGCCGGTGTTGTTCGTCCCCAGCACGCCATCCGCCAGTTGAGCCTGGACCTTGATCGCGGCCTGGGCCGGAGCGCTGTTGATGGCAGCGCGGATCCGCTGTGCGACGACCGGCGCGGTGTCGTTGGGCCGGTAGTCGATGCGGATGCGCCCCTGCGCGGGACCCGAGCCGGCGATCGTCACGTCCACGAACTCGAAGGACAGGCTGTTGATGCCGTCGCTGAGCGTGAAGAATTGCCCGTCGAAAATGCTCGAACCGGCGGGCGCGAGCAGGGCCCGCGAATCCGTCAGCCGGTCGTTGCTGTCGATCGAGGGGAGGAGGGACAAGCGGGGTGTGACGTTGCTGCCTGTCGGCACGGCGACTTCGGCGCCCTTGCGGATTTCGAGCTGGTAAGCGCCGGCGACGATGTTGTTCGGATCGGCGGACGGGTTGGCAACAAAGGTCTGGTTGTTCGAACCCACTCCGCTGACCAGCTCGCCCCGTTCGGCCAGGCCGATGATGATGTCGTCGATGTAGATCCCTTCAATGACGTTGTTCTGGCCGCGGAGATTGGAATTGAACGCGCCCCAGTCGTCGCCCGGCAGGAAGTCCGATACGCCGAGCAAGCGCTGGTTGAGCGAGTCGTTGTTAGGTCCGGCGGATTGATCCACGAAACGGAAGCCAAACTGCGGCGGCGGCACTTGCGGCGCCGGCGGGGGCGGAATCACGATCGGGAAGTTGCTGCCGATCAGGCGAATGATCTCGTTGTGGGTCTTAATTTGGGTGCGGTCGCCGCCGGTATAGACATTCGCCAAAACCAGGGCGATCGCCTCGCGGACCTCGAGCCGAGTCATGGCGAGGTGAATGTTGACCGGAATCGAGCCCGCCGTAACCCCCGCCGCGCCTTCGATAAACGAGGCGGGCATTCCGACGGAGGTGACCGACGTCGCGCCGGTCACCGCGCCCGGCGCGCCGCCGCGCAGATTCACGCGGTTTCCGTTGCGCTGCGTTGGCGTGATTCCGCCAATCGCGGCGGCAATCCGCACCGCCATCGTTGCGGAGGAATCGGTCGTGGAGAAGTTCACCGGGGTGAATCCGGCACCCACGCCGCCGGTGCTGTTGAACTCGAAGGTGACGCCGTTGATCGTGAACCGCCCGCCGTCTGGCGTCGCCGCGCCGTCGAGCGCGACCAGGGTGAAGCCCGCATCGAACTCGAACCGGCGCGTCGGATTGGCCGTATCGCCGCCGGCCGAGAGCGTGAAGTTCTGGCCGTCGCGGAGGTAGATCGCGTCGATCGCCCGCAGCTCGTCGCCGTTGGTGGGGGTCGAGCGGTCGCCCATGTTGAACGAGCCCGCCGTGCTGAAGTCAAAGCGTAACTTCAGGTTGTTCTGTCCGGCGAAGTCCGCCAGCTCGACGCGGGCCTGCCGCCAGTTGTTGGTGTCGTCGAAAGTGTCCTTGACCCGCAAGGGGGAGAAGTCGAAATCATCATCGAGCAGTCCAGGCAGTCGCGTACTGTCGTTGGTGGTCAAGAGGTGCCACACGCCGTCGTCGCCCGAAATGAATACGCGGATGGCGTCGCGCATCGGCAGGGCGCCGTGGCCGACGTTCTCGGTCTCCAGGAAGTAGTTGAAATAGAGGACCGGGTTGTCGGCCGACGAATAGCGCGTCAGGTCGAACAGCGCGGACTCGAAGCTCCCGTGCGATCCGCCGGGCGCGTCGATGCCGGCGGTCGTCTGCAAGGTGGTGCCGTTGCCGAAATGGATGCTCGAACCACCGGCTACTCCCAGCCGGCTGTCGTCGACCACCGTTTCAATGCCGTGGCCGTCGTCGTTTTGCCGGTGGGCATTGGTGGGCGAGGTGTTGGGCGTCTGCTGCCAGAGGTTGCGCCCGAGCGTGGAAAAGGCGACGCCATTGACATTGTTCAGCGGAGTGCCGTCGGCCGCCTGGAGCTGCATGCTCGAGCGGGCCGACATCTGCGTGCCGTCGAAGGCGCTGTTGAAGACCGCCTGAGGAATGCCGTTGGTGTCGAAGGCATGGAGCATGCCGTCTTCGGTCACGCCGAAGAGCATGTTTCGATAGCGGTTGCCTTCGACGAGGTTGGGGCCGACTTCGAGGCCGGAGAAATCGATGTCCAGGAGCTGAACGGCGGTGGAGATGTAGTCGAGTGCAGCGCCCCCCGCGCTGAACTGGTTGATAATCCGGAACAGGCCGCCCGTGTCGGAAACGCAATACAGGTTGCTTCCCACGATGTTGCCGTTGATGTCAAAGATGGGGACGGAAGTCATCCCGGTGATGACGCCTCCCGGCGCCTGTGCGGCCGACGCCAAGGGGGGGTCGGCCGAAGTGAAGTTGCCTCCCGGCGCGACGACGGAGCCCCCTTGCGCAAACGCGGAAGACAGCGGATTCAATTGCAGGTTGATCGCGGCGGCCATCCGCTGCGCGAGCAGGTTCGCCGAATCCTGGGCCAGGAAGGGGACCGAAATGCGCGTCGGCAGGCTGACGCCCCCCGTGCTGTTGACCGGCCGGAACACGCCCAGGCCGCCGCCTAGCAGGCCGGCGTTGTTGATCGTGTTGGCCCCGCTGACGTTGACGCGGTTGCCGTCGAAGCCGATGGTGATGCGGTTGTCGCCGCCTGGCAGAAGCGCCGGGTCCGAAACGCCGCGCGGCCCGTTGAGGGGGCGGTTGTTCGTCGTCGCGTTGGCGAGGTTGAAGGCCTGGATCAATTCCGTCTGGAGGCTGGTTTCCTCGATGCGGACCCGGATGCTGGTGGCAGCGACGCCCACGTTGCCCAAGAGGGCGACGCCGCTGGTGCCAATCGTCGCGGAGGTGTCGTCCAGGGGATTGATGCCAGGGTGGACCAGGACATTGTTGGCCAAGGTGATGCGGTTCGAGGCGGGCAAGATGGTCGCCCGCGTCGTGATGCCCTGGGCATTGATCACGTCCCGAATCCGCGCGGCCATGAGGGCGGGCGTAGTCTGGCCGTTGGTGGCGATGGCGACGTTGCCGGCGGTCACAGTGCCGTTGTCGTCGAACTCGAACACCGTATTGATCGTGGCCGCGCCGCCGTTGGGGTCGGGGCTGACCAGCGTGAGCGTGGTGCCGTCGTTGAAGTTGCCGCCGCCCGCCCCCGCGGTCACGTTGAGCACGTGCCCGGTATCGAACTCCACCAGCGCCGACGAGGCCGCATTGACGGTGAATCCCTGCCCGTCGCGAATCACGCGGGTATTGCCGTCGATGTTGAACAGCGCTTCGGGCCCGGCGTCGTATTCGAAGACGGTCGCCGGCCCGCCGTACGTCAAGGCAAAGGTGGTGGGATTGGGCGTGGCGGGAGGCGGGGGAATTTCCGGCGGCAAGACGCCCGGCGGATAGTCGTCCAGGATCAAGAACGTGGTTGCTCCGGTCCCGAGAACGACCTGCGTCGCCTCCACGACGGACAAGACGTCAGCAGCACCGGTGGGAATCGCATCGACCAGCGTATTGAGGACGCCGCGCTCGACGATCTGAGTTCCCGCGGGGGCCGTGTTGAGGGGGCCGGGCAAGAGGGCATTGCCCGTGCGATCGCCGACATTGAGGCTCGTGGCCGCGCCGGTGTCGGGCAAGAATGCGTACAGGACGTTGAAGATGTCGGTCCCGCGCCCCGGCAGCGGATCGCGGCCGCCGACGGCGAATCCGATGGGGTTGGGAACGCCGGCCACGTTCGGGTAGCGTCCGATGTCCATGGCTATGAAATGGACCCCTTCGCCGACGCGATTGTTGTTGCCGATGTCGTTGGCCACCACGGGCGCGGGCATGGCTTGGGCGGGATCCTGCTCGTGCGTGATGATCCCGTCGTCGCCAACCTGGATCAGCGAGGCGTTGCCGGTGTTGATCTGGATGTAGTTGCCCACCAGCGCGTCGGCAAAACCGGGCGCGCCGGAGCCTTCCGTATTCAGCGTGTAGGCGAAGAGGCGGCCGTCCGGGTGCATCGCCATGTCGCCGATGTTCTCGGCGAAATTGCCGACCGTCGTTTCCACGAGGCCCGAGAACGGGTCCAAGGTCAAAAGCTGCGTGGAATTGTCGGCAAAGTTGGGGGTCAACGAACGGTCGCGGCTCACGAACAGGGTCACGTCGTGCAGGTTCCAGGGAATGAAGCTGGTGGCCGGATCGATGAAGTTGAGCACCAGCGGGTCGCTGCCGGTCATGCCGCCGTCGGTGCTGATGTGGTCTTCGACGATCCGCTGGACGTGGTTGGCCGGTTCCAAGCGGACCAGCGGGGTGCCCGAGCTGGGATTGGTGAACTGGTCGAGCACCGACGGCATCCGGTTGTCGGCGGAAACGGCGACGAAATATCGCCCTTGGGGAAGCTCGGTCGGCCCGATGAACGGATCGGCGCCGCCGGCGCTGCCCCGCAACAGGTCGGCCACGTCGTTGCCGTTGAGCGGATTCGGCCGGTCGTCGGCGACGTTCGAATCGCGGCTGGAGGCGACGAGGTTGCCCAGGCTGTCGAAGACGCTGACCAGCAGGTTCGGGCGGGCGAAACCATCGGCATAGTCGATGTCGAAGACGGTGGACCACCAATCTTCAGCGGTGCTCACGCCGGCAATGCCCTGGGTCGCGTCGTATTGGATATCGAAGCTGTACCAATCGACGTCGGTGATGCCTGAAATGTTTCCCGCGATCGACCGGGCGCCGCGGTCGCTATTGAGCAGATTGCCAATGAACTGCGCCCCGCCGAACAGGTCGTTCGTGATGCTATTGACCTCGGCAGCTTCGCCGGTCAGCGGCGAGTGGGTCGGCTGGCCGAAGACGGCGATGCCGTTGACGGCGTTGGCGATCTTGGCGAAGCGGACGGTCGAGCCGCCGAGCTCGTCCAGCTCGCGCAGCCGCAGCTGGAGCTGGTAGGCGCCGGCGGTCACGCCGCCGACGGCGCTGGAGGTATTGCCCGACAGCAGCGAGACGTTCTGGCCGCCCAGGGCCTGCCGGAATTCCACGCGCCAGGCGCCGGTGGCGCCGGTGACGAGCACGTCGCCGACGGCGATGTTGCCAAGCGCCTCCAGCGCCAGTTGGACGGCGCCGGGGGAGGCGTTCACCGAGATGGGTAAGGTAGTCTGCCCGTTAAAGGTGAGCGTGAAGGTGCCGCTGGTGGGCGCGCCCGGAAGAACGAGCAACTGAAGCTCGTTGCGGGTTACCGTCATCGAATTGACGTCCTGGCCGGCAAATTGCCCGAGAAACTCCACGTCATAGGGGCCTCCTGCCGGTCCGGTCACCGCCACCTCGCCCGGGTTGATGGCGGCGAGCCCCTCCAGGGCCGCGGTAACGTCTGCCGCGGAAGCGTTGGCCGGCAGCAAACCTGTCGTCTGGCCGTTGAACGTGAGCGTGAACGAGCCGCCGGCCGAGCCGCCTTGCAGGGTGACGCGCTGGATCTCATTGCTCTGCAACGACAGCGCGGCCACATCCTGGTTGGCGAAAGCCTGCCGGAACTCGACGTTCCACGAGCCATCGGCGTTGCCGGTGACCAGGACGTCGCCCGGGTCGATATTCGACAGGGCTTCCAACTCCGTTTGGACGGTTGCGGCGGACGCATCGAAGGGGATGATGGCCGTGGTCTGGCCGCCAAACGTCAGCGTGAAGCGGCCGGCTGCCGGCGCCGGGATTCGCTGGATTTCGTTCTTGCTGCCCGTCAGCGGAGGCTGGTTCTGACCCGCGAAGGCGCCCCGGAACTCGATGTCCCAGGTGCTGCCCGCGCCGGCCACGACGTTCACATCGCCCACGTTGATGTTCGACAAGTTTTCGAGCGCGGTCTGCACGTCCAGCGCGGACGCACCGAACGCGATCGGCGCGGTGGTTTGGCCATTGAAGGTCAATTGGAACTGCCCGGCCGTGGGAAAGCCCTGGAGGGTGACGCGTTGCACTTCGTTCGTGGCAATTCCCGTCCCGGTAATCTCGTTTACGTCCTGGAACGCATAGGCGCCGATGAAAAACACGTCGAAGCTTCCGGCTCCGCCAAAGACAAGGACGTCACCGATGGCAATGTTGTTGAGCGCTTCCAAAGCCAGTTGGAC
>JAKEHX010000413.1 GCA_022614795.1 Planctomycetaceae bacterium
GTCCGCTCCTTGATGGCCCGCCAGGCGCGATGGACGCACGGCTGATACTCGTCCTGGGCGAGCCAGCCGCAGCGGATGCCGCGCTGCATAGCCCAGCCGATCATGCAGGTGCACGAGTACTCGTCGTAGCTTTCGGCGTGGTCGATCACCTGGTGCCAGCAGCCGGTTTTGGCATCCTGATGTGGCTTGAGGGCGGCCAGGTGCTTTTGCAGCTCGGCGATCAGCTCTTTCTTGGCCGGATGATCGTCGGGCCACTCCGATAGCGCCCAGGCCAGGCCGAGGGCCGGAAAGCCATTGCCGCGGCCCCAGGCCGCCTCGCACAGCGGCGAGTGGCGGTAGATGCCGTCGGGGCGCACGCAGAGCTTGCGCATGGATGCGAAATGCATCGCAGCCGCGTCAAAATACTTGCGCTCGCCGGTCAGCTTGCCGGTCGCCGCCAGAATCGGGCCCGCCATGAAGACCGCGTCGCTCATTTCGTTGTGAAACGGCATGATTGGTTGCGGGTTGCCGTCTGTGTCGAACGCCTGGTCGGCGGCAGCCTGGCAAAGAGCGATCCAGCGGTCGCGACCATTGCCCGCAGCATGAGCGGCCAGCTCGGCAAAGATCAAATGCCCGGCCTGCTCGCTGCCGGACTTGGGAACGGGCGACTTTTCGCCGGAGAGGAAGGGTGCGACGAGCCTGGCGACCTCTTCGCGGTGCGACGCATTGCCAGTCAGATCGCTCAGCCGGAGCCTGGCCACAAGCGGCAGCGCAGGGATATAGGCGACCTGCTCGAGCTTGTGGCCGTAGACCTTGGCGAGCTGCTCGGCGACCTGGCGAGGAGTGCGGGTCAGGCGGTCGGGCTGTTCATCGGCCAGCGCCGCATTCACGCCGAGAACTGCGCAGAGAACACTGATAACCCAATGCGTGTGCGCCCATCTCGCACAATGAAACGAGCCAATCGGAACAGAAGGCAACAAAGGAAACAAAGGACGATTGCCGTGGAATGCCATGAATCACTCCTTCGTTGCCTTTGTTGCCTTCTGTTCCAAACTCTGCGTCAATCAGGACCGGGCTTCTTCAGCGTCGTCAGATACTCGACGATATCTACCAGGTCCTGCGCCTTGAGCAGCTTCTGGATATCGGCAGGCATGAGCGAGATCGCTTGCTTCTTCATCTGGTCGATGTCGTCGCGAGCGAGTTTGTGGACGATCGCCTCGGCCGTTTTCAGCTCGATTGCCTCGTCGGTTTGGCTCACGAGCACGCCTGAAAGGACTGTGCCGTCGAGCGTGCGGACAGCCCAGGTCTCGTAGTTGAAGCTCACGCCGGCGCTGGGATCGAGGATCGACAGGTACAGTGCCTCCTTCGAGAGCTTGCTGCCGATCTCCGAGAGGTCTGGGCCGACCTCCTTGCCCTCTCCCTTGACCTTGTGGCATTTCGCGCAAGTGCCGGTGGTGGCGTAGAGTTCCTTGCCGCGGGCCGCGTCGCCCATGCGTTTCACCAGCTCGGCGATTGGCGGCAGCGGCTGGCCGCCGGCTGTGGCCGGAAGCGACAGGTGCTTGCCGGCCGCGGATTTGACTGCCTCGTCGGCCGACGACAAAAGCGCGTTGGCCGCGGCGAACTTGAGGTCCGCCGGCAGCTTGCCTTGCTCGACCGTGGCCAGGAGCCATCTTTGCCCCGGCGCATTGCGGCCCAGCGCGGTCACGGCGGCTGAACGAATCGCCAGCGGCTTCTGCTCGTCGGTCACCAGCGGTGACAAAAGGTCGTTGGTCTTTTTATCGGACAAGAGGCCCAGTGCGGCTACGAGCTTCGCCCCCTTTGTCGGGTCAGGGTCGGCGATCGTCTTGGCAAGCAACTCGTTCTCCTGGAATTTGACCAAAAGGCCCGCCGCCTTCACTCCCAGCGTGCCTTCGGATTGTTCCACCGCCAGGCGCAAAAGTTCGTCCTTCGTCTCACGAAGAGCAAATTTCTCGACAATCTCCAGGTACTTCTCGGTCCCCTTCTCCCCCTCAAGATAACGCAGCAGGGCGGCTTTGGCTTCGGGCTTTTGGCTCAGATCAACGCCCGGCAGGCGGAGGAGCGTACGGACGATGAGGGCGTCCTTGGCACGCTGGGCGTCGTCCTGAGCGCCTGCCTTAAGCGCGAAGAAGGCCGCGACGAGCACGAATAGCCACGAAAACAGCCGCAGTTGCATAAGCGGTTCAGAATGGTCAGAGCTTCAGGGAACCAAACGCCGCCGCTGGCATGCGTCGCCGTAGGTCGATTCCAGATTCACCGGAACCACCAGGTCCGGCCCCAGCCAAAGCGGCAACTCCGGCAGCGCTCGTCCGACCCCCAACTCCACCGGCCAGACTTCGATCCAATCCTCGTCGTGCCGCCGCAGCGGGCGATAAGCCACGGCATACAGGGCTGCGGCCGGTGGTTGGCGATAGTCGGCAGGCTGATCCAGCAACTCCACCACCTCATTGTGCAGATTGGCCGAGCGGCTGGTGACAACGTCGACGATCAAGAGGCCAATTCCCTGGTGCAGATAGCTAGCGCACTTGGCGGCAAAAGCGCGCCTCGTTGCGGCCCGGTCTTTGTTGGCTGGGCTAATGAGCTCGATCGCGCCGACGAGCGTGGGCCCTCCCTCGCCGCTGAACACAAAAACTTCCAGTCCCTCGGGCACTAGACCCGGCATGGTCCACGTTGGGGCCGCCGGCATCCAAGTCTTTCGCCCCGCGACCGCAACGCCGCCGGACGATCGATCGCGACCTTCTTCCTCGAAGGTTGCAACATCGACCTCGACCCGCGCCGACGGCTGAAGTTGTTCCTCGGCGAAATAGCCCTCCGGCAGCCATTGCTCGTTCAGCGCATCGGCGATTGCACCGGCCCACGTCGTGTGGAACGACTCCCAGTGACGCTGGGTGCTGAGCGGGGGATGAAAATGATCGAGGAGAGGCATATCACCATTCTACCGTGCGGCGAGCTA
>JAKEHX010000414.1 GCA_022614795.1 Planctomycetaceae bacterium
CTCCTTGGCTTGGTCTGTTGACACAAACCATTCTGAGGAACCCTCTTGCGTTCACCTATGCTGATCTAGCCGGACTTGGAACTACTGAAATTGCAAATTGAAGACAGAAATCTGCCGCTCACTGCTGGAGCGCATAAAGCAGCACGTTCGCCCCAATCTTTGCCGCGTCCGCCGGGATGTAACCCTTGCATTCGAGCGACACCCCTTTTTCCAGTGCACAGCTCAGGTCATAGGGCGACAGCACCACGGCAATCCGCCCGTTGACCTCCAGCCCTTCCAAAAGGGGCGTGATCTGCGTCGGCTTGGCGATCAACGGGTCGTTTTCGTCGCGAATCTGCGGATCGCGCAGCGTCACCGTTTGCAGCCGGAAGCCTCCTAGCTCCTCGGTGAACATCTCGTGGCTGGGAGGAATACGGCTGAAGCTGGCGTCGGGATAGATCTTTTTCAGCTCGGCCCGCACCGAGTCGGCAAATTCCTTGCTCGCGCAGATCGAGTCGGCCAGCAGGAAGCCGCCCCGGTCGAGATAATCCTTGAGGGCCTTCCGCTCGGCGGGCGAAAAGCTGAACGAACGGCGGCCGTGGGCAAAGATCAGCGGCAACGTGAAGAGCTTCGCGTCGGTCAGGGCGACCTTTCGCTTTTCGTAATCGACCCGCATCGCGAGCTGCTGGTCCATCACGGCCAGCAGGTTATTGAGGGCGCTGGGTGCGTCGTCGTCGCCGCCGCCGTGGGCCAGCTTGGCCACCACCAGGGCCCCGCGCGGCGACGTGCCGCCGGGATTGCTCACGGCGATCTGCGGCCGGTCGAGCTTGCTCTTCAGCTCGCGGGCCGTGGCATACGAGACCACGTTGACACCGATTGCCGCCACGCAGTCGATCTGCCTTTGGATCGCTTCCGGCCGATCCTTGTCCCGGAAGTTCTGGGCCAGCTCCCAGTAGCACGACAGGCTCCGCGGGCAATAGATCACGCTCGTCCGGCAGCAGGCGTCCAGGCCCCACAGCCAGAACTCGGAGTCCTGCGGCAGGTGCTTGGGATCGACCTTCTCCTGGGCGTACCACACGGCGTGGTCCGGCGGCAGCTTGCGCAGCTCGCTGTCCTTAAACAGCTCCTTCATCAGGGCCCGGAAATCGCGGTCGAACGCCGCTCCGTTGCACCCGTTGCCGCTGCATGCCTCGGCGAAAATGAACCCGCCGCTTTCGACGTAGGCCTTGAGAGATTTTTTCTGCTCGGCAGTGAGGACCAGGTTGCTCTCGCCGCTGAGGAAGAGGACTGGCGCTTCCAGCAGCTCGGCCGCCGAAACTCCCAGCATCTGGCCGGTTTCTTTGCCAGCCGCGTCGAGCTCGGGCCGCTTCAGGTTCAGGTCGATCGTCTGCCACGAGAGGTCGCGCCGCCAGTCCTTCTCGATCCGCATCGTCAGGTTCTGGATCGCCCGCGCGTGATGGTTCCAGTCGAGCGAGCCGCCGATGGCGTCCGGCTGGTGCTTGAGCTTGGCGATGACGACGGGGCGTCGGCCTTTGGACAGGAACAAGAGGGCCAGCGGCGTGGCCACCTGCGGGTCGTTTTCGATGATGCCGTCGCCGATCCAGCCGCCGTGGATCACTGCCTTCTGGTGCTTGAGCAGCTTCTCGCACCCTTCGCGGTACCAATCGTGGTCGCCGATGAACCGCTGCCCCGACATCCGCCCGACGCGCTCCAGGCCATACAGATAATAGAGGAGCCAGTTCGGCGACCCGCCGCCCCGCAGCCGGCCGATGCCCGCGCTGGGATTTTCATCGACCGAAAAGTGATTCGCCATCCACTTGAGGGCGTTATCGAGCGGCTCGCGCGGGTCCTGATTGCCGCAGCACTGGATTTTGCCATCTGCGACGCGGGCCTCCCCCTGGCTCAGGCGGTCGTAAGCGATGATCAGCGAGGCGATCGCCGCACAGGTCATGCTGCCGCTGGGCGGATGACCGCGTTCATAGCCGTAGCCCCCGTTGGGATGCTGCATGCCCGGCTGGGTCCAGTAGTTAAGCGCCAGTTGCCAGGTCTGGTCGCTGATCCTGACTCCGGCCCGCTCGGCCTCGTGCAGAGCCAGCATCGCAAACTGGGTGTTCGAGTTGTCGGCCCGGGCGCTTGTCGAGCGGTAAGACCAGCCACCCTTGGTGTCGTTGCCGGCTTCGCGAATCTGGTGCGTTTCGAGCCAGGCAGCCAGTCGCGCGATCTTGAGCCTATACGCCGCCGGATCGGCCTGGCAAAAGACCATGATCTGAAGCGACGTGGAGTACGTCTGCTGCGGATCGGGCATCTTCTCCAAGTATTCGAGCGCCGTCTCAATCTGCTCGTTATCCTTCGGCACGCCGCTATTCAGCAGCGAAAGCGTGATCAGGGCCGTCAGTCCGCCCGGCTCCCCTTTGTATTCCGCCCACGAGCCGCTGGCCCGGTCCTGCCGGCTCAGGAGATACTCCACGCCCCGTTTGATCGATTCATCGACCGCGGCGGCCGTCACCTCCGCCCGCAGAGCTGGGGCAATCGTTGCAATCAGAACCAGCGAGCCGACAGCAATGGCGATAGAGCGCAACATTCTCATGGCCTCCCGACTGAGCCCCACTAGCGTGTACTGTTATCATAGGTCTAGCTCTGCCAAGTGGTTAGTGCGGTCATTGCCAAATCTGTCATTTGGCAATTTGCATTTCCTACTTTGCAATTTCAGTAGTTGAATGTTCGGGGGGTTATCCCGAGTCGACGCAAGGTGTTGTCCCGTCATGGAGTTCGGTCACGCTCGTGGAGGCGATCCA
>JAKEHX010000041.1 GCA_022614795.1 Planctomycetaceae bacterium
CAAGAGGGGCACACCGCCCACGCCACGGCCGAGGAAGCCCAGGAAGAGACGATGCGGATGCTCGGCGTCTATGCCGATTTCTGCCAGAACTGGATTGGGATGCCGGTGATTCAAGGCGAGAAGACGGCGGGCGAGCGATTTCCCGGCGCGGTTTCGACTTACACGATCGAGGCGATGATGCAAGACCGCAAGGCGCTGCAAGCCGGCACATCGCACTTCCTCGGCCAGAACTTCAGCAAAGCCCAGAATATCAAATTCCAGGATCAAAAAGGCGCCGAGCAGTTTGCCTGGACGACGAGCTGGGGCATGACGACGCGGCTGATCGGGGCGCTGATTATGACGCACTCCGACGACGACGGCCTGGTGCTGCCGCCGCGCTTGGCGCCCAAGCACGTGGTGCTCTTGCCGATTTATCGCAGCCCCGAGGAGAAGGCGCAGGTGCTGCCGTACGTCGAGAGCCTGAAGAAGGAACTCGAAGCGCAAGACTTCGCCGATGGCAAGGTGCGGGTGATGATCGACGACCGCGACATCCGCGGCGGCGAGAAGAACTGGTACCACGTCAAGCGCGGAGTGCCGCTGCGGGCCGAAATCGGGCCCAAGGACATCGCCAAGAACGGCGTTTTCCTGGCCCGCCGCGACACGGGGGAGAAGGCGGCCGTCGAGCGAGGTGAGCTCGTTGCCACAATCGGCCAGCGGCTCACCGACATTCAGAACAACCTGTTCCAGCGGGCCCTGGCGCTCCGCGAGGAGAACACGCGGACGATCGACACGCTCGATGATTTACTGGCGTTCTTCACGCCCAAGAGCAAAAGCGAAGACAAGCCCGAAATTCACGGCGGTTTTGCTCTGTGCCACTATGCCGAAGGGCCCGAGCTGGATGAGCTGCTGAAAAAGCACAAGGTGACGATCCGCTGCATCCCGCTTTCGGGAACGAAAGAAAGCGGGAAGTGTTTTCTAACCGGTAGGGATAGCAAGCAGCGCGCTGTGTTTGCGAAGGCATACTAACGGTCCTTAGCCGGGACCAAACTGGTCCCGGAGCGGCTGGATGGATGATCCATTGTGATCCTCCGGGACCAGGTTTAGTCCCGGCTAAAGGCATACCCATGCCCTGCTACCACTTCATCTTTCACGCCTACGGCACGTGGATGCCGGATGAAGACGACGGCTACGTGCGACGCAAGGAAGGGCAATTGCCCCAGGACATGAGGGCGGCATCCGAGTATCGACGCCTGATGACCGACGACGCCGTTACGCTGGATGAGCTTCACCAGCGAGCGATGATCGACGAAGTTCACATCGCCGCTACGCACCAGTCATTTCGAACGCACTTTGTCGCCACCGAACCAACCCATATCCATGTGCTGGTCAGTTGGCAGGATGATGAGCGCCCGTTTGAAAAGTTGCGGGCCAGCATTCGGCAGTCGTTGTCGAGGCGGCTGGGGCGTGACTTCGGCAAGCGTGAATGGCTGAGCGAAGGCGGAAGTCGGAATCGAGTGTCGAACCAGGAACACTACGACTACCTGGTATGTACCTACCTTCCGCGGCATAGCGGTTGGAAGTGGAGCGAGGTGAAAGGTCTGTTCAAATAGCCGGGACCAAACCTGGTCCCGGTGTGCCTGAATTTATTAATCATCGGCACCTCACCGGGACCAGTTTGGTCCCGGCTAAGGTCATTGATTGATGGTGAACATTCAACCCCACCGTCCCGTGCTGCTCATCCTCGCCGCTTTCAGCCGTTATCCCGAGGCCCTCGATTGGGCTCGGCAGACGGCCGAGGACGCGTGGGGGCCGATTTCCCTCGCCAGCGAGCGGTTCGACCATCGTGAGACAGACTACTACGAGGCGTCGATGGGGACGGACCTGGTGAAGACGTTCTTCGCTTTTGAGACACCGCTGGATCCGGCAGACCTGGCTGAGTGCAAGGAAACGTCCAACCGCTGGGAACTCGACTATCAGCAGCTCGGCCGCCATCCCGAGTCGCGGCCGCTGAATCTCGATCCGGGCTATCTCACCGAGGCCAAGCTGGTGCTGGCCACGGCCAAGGACCGCGACCACCGCGTCTACCTGCGAAATGGCATTTATGCCGAGGTCACGCTGCATTTTCAGCGCGGGGCCTGGCAAGCCCGACCGTGGACCTATCCCGATTATCAGCGGCCCGATTATCATGCATTCTTCCTCCGCTGCCGGGAGTATTTGCGGCAGCGCGCCTCGTAGGGTAAGCGTCTCGCTTGCCCAACCCACAGGGACAACCGGGACGGTTGTCCTACGAACTTGATGGATTCCCGCAATCTCCTCCTCTTCCTCGCCGGCTCGGTCGTCCCCAGCTTCGTCGTCGCCTTGCTGGCGACCTACGCTGTCCGCCGCTACGCGCCGGCGTGGGGCCTGATCGATCAGCCGGGGGAGCGGAAGGTCCACACCTTGCCAACTCCGCGGGGCGGCGGCCTGGCGATCTGGATGGGCGTCGTCGGCACGTTTGCAATTGCCCAGCTCCTCTTGCTGCTCGCGACGAGTGTTCCCGCCATCGAAGCACTCGTGCCCGATTTCGCCCGGCCGCACCTGGCGGGAATCTGGTCGCAGTCGGCCAGGTTGTGGATCATCCTCGCAGCCGGCACTGCGCTGGCAATCTTGGGACTGATGGACGATCGCGGCGGCCTCTCCTGGCAATTGCGGCTCTTGGCCGAGTTTGCCATCGCAATCGTCTGCGTTTGGCTGGTGCCGGATTTACGGCTGACGGCCTTCGTCAATGCTCCGCTGGTCACCGGCGCATTGTCGGTGCTCTGGATCGTGGCCCTGATTAATTCGTTCAACATGCTCGACAACATGGACGCCCTTTCAGGCGGCGTGGCGGCCATCGCCGCGTCGATGCTGGCCGCGGTGCTTCTCCTCGCGCCCGATCCCCAGACTCAGCGGCCGCAGCTCTTCGTCGCAGGTCTGTTGCTCGTGCTCGTCGGAGCACTCTTGGGCTTTCTGTGGCACAACCGCCCGCCCGCGAAGATTTTCATGGGCGACAGCGGGGCTTACTTCATCGGCTTCATGATCGCCGTGGCGACGCTATTGGCGAGCTACACCAGCTACCAAAGCGAGCGGCGGCATGCGATCCTCGCCCCGCTGTGCGTCATGGCCGTGCCGCTCTACGACATGACCAGCGTCATTCTCATTCGCCTGCTCAGCGGCAAAAGCCCCTTCCAGCCGGACAAAAACCATTTCTCGCATCGGCTCGTCGATCTGGGGCTGACCAAGACCCAGGCCGTGCTGACCGTCTATCTGACCACCGCCACCTGCGGCCTGGGGGCACTGCTATTGCACCAGGTCGAGTGGAGCGGCGCAATCGTGATCATGCTGCTCATCGGCTGCGTGCTGACGCTCATTGGCGTGCTCGAATCGACCGCCCGCCGCACGATCAAGAGGTAGCGATGCGCCGCAAACGCGAAGCGCCTGC